>JAYTUR010000001.1:0-3260 GCA_043744475.1 Saprospiraceae bacterium
AGAAAAAAATTCTTGATTTATCTGTTATGTCAAAGAACTAAAACCACAAATCTTTTTGTCGTTTGTTATACCTAACTTTATGTCGTACAACAACTTTCCTAAACATGACCCCCTCAGTAATTTATTGATTTTGAATGATTTACACCTATTTCTTAATACTATTGACTCAATACTAAAACACCAATTAATATGTCAAATAATTTCGATTACAAAGAACACCCGCACCAGCGGCTTAATATGCTTACAGGCGAATGGGTACTCGTTTCGCCGCATCGCACCAAACGCCCATGGCAAGGAAAAGTGGAGGCATTGCCACCCGACAATCGCCCTCCGTACGACCCAAATTGCTACTTATGTCCAACGAATACAAGGGCAGATGGCTCTACAAATCCTGATTATACGTCGCCGTTTTCTTTCACCAATGACTTTTCGGCGCTGCTGACAGATACACCTGACGGCACATATATAGAACAAGATTTGTTACAAGCCAAAAGCGAACGGGGCATCTGTAAAGTCTTATGTTTTTCACCCAACCATGCTTTGACGTTGCCGCAAATGACAGAAGAAGATATCACAAAAGTGGTGGACTTATGGCAAGAAGAATTTGTAGAACTGTCTAAAAATGAATGGATTAAGTACATTCAGATTTTTGAAAACAAAGGAGCGACAATGGGTTGCAGCAATCCGCATCCGCATGGACAAATTTGGAGTCAAAGCGATGTGCCTGTGGAAGTCAGCAAAGAGTCCGTTCAATTCAAAAAGCATTTCGCCGCAACGGGTAGAAGTTTACTGACCGATTATCTGAACATTGAATTAGAGAAAAAAGAAAGAATCGTTTGTCAAAATGATGATTTTGTGGCATTAGTACCTTTTTGGGCGGTCTGGCCTTATGAGATACTCATAATCAGTCGCCGACACATCAGGTCTATCGCTGATTTTAGTGCCGCCGAAAAACAGAATTTAGCAAATATCATCAAACAAGTAACCATCCGTTACGACAACCTGTTTGAAACCAGTTTTCCTTATTCGGCAGGTATGCACCAAAGCCCTGTGAACGACGGCGACCACGCAGAATGGCATTGGCACATGCACTTTTATCCGCCTTTATTGCGGTCAGCAACGGTCAAAAAGTTTATGGTGGGTTACGAAATGTTGGGTATGCCGCAGCGCGATATTACGGCAGAGCAGGCGGCTGAAAAGTTGAGAGCGGTGTCGGATATACATTATATGGTATAATATCTGGTGTAAATTTTAAAAATGGATACTTTTTTTTTACGTCAAGTTCTGCAGCAAAAAATATTACCTGCTGTTACTTTCTCTTCTGTGGACGATGCTTTGCCCGTTACAGAAGCCATACTTGAAGGCGGCTTGCGCGTTATGGAAGTACCTTTCAGAACCCCTGTCGCGACGGCTGCTATAATGCTTATCAGGAAAACATTTCCAGAAATGTGCATAGGTGCAGGGACGTTATTGACAGCCGCACAAATAAGTGAAGCCATAAATGCAGGAGCACAATTCGGTTTGGCACCTGGCTTCAATCCGCATGTATGTCAAGCCGCTTCGCAGCAGATGTTCCCGTTCATACCTGGCGTAATGACACCTTCTGAAATAGAGTTATCGGCAGAGATAGGCTTTTCTATATTAAAATTATTTCCTGCCGCGCAAGTTGGCGGTATGGACTTTTTGAAAGCAATTCAAGCACCTTATGCGCATTTAGACCTACATTTTCTACCTATGGGTGGTGTTTCTCTTGACAATATGGGTGCTTATCTGTCTTTAAAAAACGTCATTGCCATAGGTGGGTCTTGGTTGGCTTCTCAAGAGTTGGTGTCTGTAAAAGCGTTTAAACAAATAACAGAAAATATAAAAGAGGCATTAAATAATACATAAATGACGCACTTTCTAAGTTGTGATTGGGGTACTTCATCGTTTAGGTTGCGATTAGTCAATGCGACTACGCAAGAAATCTTAGACGAAATCGTATCCAAACAAGGCATCGCTGAAACATATCAGAATTGGCGAGCAATGCGTCAACTTGAAACGGGAAGGATTGGCTTTTATGCAAATATACTGAGGGGGGCAATACAGCAATTTTCGAACCTTATTGATTCTGAAACACCGATAATCCTTTCAGGGATGGCTTCTTCTACTATGGGTTTACATGAGTTGCCATATCAAAAATTTCCTTTTACTTGGGATGTGGCACAATTGCCTGTTCACTTGATAAATAGCAATCGGTCATTTACACATCCGATGTATTTAGTATCTGGTTTTAGAACGGAGACCGATATTATGCGGGGCGAAGAAACTTTATTATTGGGTTGTGATGCGGACGATGATGCCGAAAAAATCTACATTTTCCCTGGCACCCATTCCAAACATGTTTGGGTAAAAAACAAAATGGCTATTGATTTTAAGACCTATATGACAGGCGAACTCTTTCATTTATTAGCAACAAAGAGCGTTTTAGCCAATTCAATTGAAAAAGGTGACGACTCCGATGCCTTTTCATTAGGCGTAAAAGCTGCATTTAAAGATGGTAATTTATTGCATAATGCTTTTTTAGTACGGACAAAGCATATTTTGAATCAAACGTCGCCCCTCAGTAATTATGCGTATTTGAGTGGCTTGATGATTGGTTTAGAGTTAAAAGACTTGCCGCAAGATGTACCGATTTATCTTATTTGTGGTGAACACTTACGGATACCATATCAAATTGGCTTGAGATTGAGGGGCATAATAGACAACCTCATTTGTCTCAATGCCGATACAACTCTCGTTAATGGTCATTGTAAAATAGCGCAAAAATACTTGTTACACCATGTAGTTTAAAAAGACTTTTTAGAAAAACCGTCATTAAATCGCACCAATTTTTGACGTTCCCGATTGACCATCAATTCAAAAACATCAGGTCGCGAGTAATGTCCCGATGGGTCAAAATTTTGTCTTTCCTTTCTGACTTCATTCAAATCAATAGTCGCAGTGACGACTATTTCCTTTTCGGCAATGGGTTCGATGACCCACGCGCCGTCGGGTGCAGCGATACAAGAACCGCCATTACTCAGAAATTCAGGCGCATTTTGTCTTATTAAATCGTGGTGTGGTATATCGTCGTTGATGTCCGTTTTGCGCATCAAACCCGAAACTGAGAGGACATACATTCGGTTTTCAAGGGCAATATGCCTTGTTAAATCAATCGTATTGCGCACATTGCCTGGCCAAACGGCGATGTGTAAGTTTTCACCTTGTGCATATAAAGC
>JAYTUR010000002.1:0-3249 GCA_043744475.1 Saprospiraceae bacterium
ATTTGACGGTTGAAAATGGCAAAATTGTAGGCGAAAAGTACGATTTATTGGAGGTAAACTCCGAAAAGCTGAAACCTAAACCCGCCATTCAAGCCCTGATTGATGTGGAAGAAAAGCCGTTTTCAGATGCAATGAATACGGTGCATGGCTACTCTACCCTGCCGCTTTACCGCTATTTTGTGGTTGAAAATACGATTGACACCATGATTATTGATGCCTTGAAATGGCGTATCGGAACGGATATAGTGTTGTCAAACGGCTTCCGTTTTTGTCCGCCCCGCAACGTTGATGCGACAGGAAAAGTCGCTATTACTGAGGGGTACTTGTTTGATATGTTGCCCGTTGATTCGCAAGTAAGAACGGCGGTTGTTACAGGTAAACAGTTGCAGGATTGGCTTGAAAAAGAACTTAACAACGTTTTTGCAAAGGAAGCAGCCAAACGTTTTGGCGGTTGGGTCGTCAAAATGAAAGGTATGTCCATTACTTTTAAAGCCTTTGAAGAGAATGGCAAACGGGTGCAAAGTATTTTGATTGGCGGTCAACCTTTGGATATGGATAAGCAATACAGCATCTGTGCTTGTGAACGTGATGGCGACCCTGACGATATGTTGTGCCGCATTCCAAACGTGAAAAATGGAAAAAACGCACCTTATACTTTGCATCAAACCTTGCGTGACTATTTAGCCGTAAACTCGCCAGTTACACCCACTCCGCATGGTGATGTGAAGATTTTAGATGCACCACAAACGCTGTTATCGCAAGTTTTTGGCGTGGATTATCAATTTGTGTAACAATTTCTCTAACACGAATTGCACCAATTACATGAATGATTCTAATAACTAAAAATTCGTGTAATTGGTGAAATTCGTGTTAGAAAAAACCATTATTCTATGAAAAACATCTTAAATAGTTGGTCAACAATCTTAATTTTGTGTTTTACGATTGGACTTGCGCCTTTTGTGCCAGAACCGCATCTTTGGGGTAAACTCAAATGGGTTATGGGTGGTGCAGTCGGTATGCAGCCGATGGATTGGTTTGATTTGTTGTTGCACGGCTTCCCTTACGTCTTACTTTTAAGACTCATATTCATTAAATTTATAAAAAAGACAGTCAATGAAAAAATTATTTCTTAGTTTGGTGCTCGGCATTACCTTCATCTCAACAACCGTCTCTTGTCAAAATACTGCGAAAAATGCGCCGCAAAAAGCAGTACAAGGTTTACCGTCCTCTTTCGCTGATTTAAATGCAGCTGATTTTCAAAAAAAAATAGCCACGGATAATGCTTCCATTGTTTTAGATGTCAGAACGCCACAAGAATACGCCAATGGTCATTTGCAAAACGCAACGGCAATCAACTTTTTTGATACTGATTTTAAGGAAAAAGTGAGTAAATTAGACAAAACAAAGCCTGTTTTCGTCTATTGTGCCGTCGGTGGACGGAGTGCGAAGGCTTCTAAAATTCTTCAAGAATCAGGTTTTAAAGCGGTTTATAATTTGTTAGGGGGATTTAATGGTTGGCAAGCATCAGGTCTGCCTTCGGTTAAGTAGTTATTTTATGTTTTTAAAGCTATGTTAAAACTACGTTTAGGAAACTTTAAAAGTTTCCTAAACGTTGGTAATCAATTAATTATAAATATTTTTTCTGAAAAATTGATTACTCCAAATATCATTATCAACGTCAAAAAACATCATTATGACAGAACAAAGCATTATGCCTTTTGAGAGTAAACAGATACGTAAAGTTTGGGAAAATGACGAATGGTGGTTCTCTATTATTGACATTATAGAAGTGCTGACAGAGAGTACAGCGCCCAGTAAATATTGGAACGCTTTGAAACGGCGTGAACCGCAAGTTTCTACAATTTGTAGAAAGATGAAATTCCTCGCATCTGATGGCAAAATGCGCCCAACTGATACCGCTAATACTGAGGGGGTACTCCGCATCGTCATGTCTGTTCCGTCGCCGAAGGCTGAACCTTTAAAATTATGGCTCGCTCAAATGGGTAAAGAACGGATTGACGAAACCGAAAATCCCGAATTGGCTTTTGACCGCGCCAGAGAAATTTATAAAGCCAAAGGATATCCCGACGATTGGATAGGATACCGCGAAAAAAGCATTTTAATTCGGAAGGAATTGACCGAAGAATGGCAAAATCGAGGCATTAAAGAAAGTTCTGAATATTCGATTTTAACCGCCGAAATCGCCAAAGCGACTTTTAATCTCACCCCAACCGAACACAAAGAACTCAAAGGTTTGACAAAACCTAACCAAAATCTGCGCGACCACATGACCAATTTAGAGCTAATTTTTTCCGCTTTAAGTGAGGAAATTACCCGCAAAGTCGCCATTCGAGACGATGCAAACGGCTTTCTACAAAACCGTGAAGCGGCAGGAGAAGGCGGGCGTATGGCAGGCGAAGCAAGAGAAAATCTTGAAAAACGATTAGGCGAAAAAATAGTTTCACCCAACAATTTTTTAGGTTTAGAAAGCAATAAAAAAGAAGGATTGCCTGAAAAAACGGACTGATTTTACACGTACACGTTTAGAAAACTTTAAAATTCCCTAAACGCCTTGTTAATTTAATTCATTCATTTTCAATACTTTAATTAAAACATTATGAAAAAAATCATCTTCCTTTTCGTCCTTAGTCTCATCGTTTCGACCCCCTCAGTATTTGCCCAAAAAGTGGTCAGTATGAGAAAACATAAAATCGTTTTTCAATTAACAAATAACGATACATTGGTGCATAAAGCAATGGTACGGCAAATTAATAACGCATTAACGGCTGCGCCAAATGCCAAAATTGAAGTCGTTTGTCACAACAATGGTATTGAATTTCTTATAGCTTCCAAAACCAAACAAGCCAGTGCCATCGCCGAATTGAAAGCCAAAGGCGTTGTTTTTGCGGCTTGCGAAAACACCTTACGTGAGCGCAAAATTGACAAATCGGAAATTGTGTCAGAAGCCATTTTCGTACCCGCAGGTATTCTTGAGGTAGTGATGAAACAGGAACAGAAGTACAGTTACATCAAGGCTAATTTTTGAAATAAAAGTATTAATGCTATTATGCTTTATCAGTTTATCGGTCTAAGTACCTGCAAATAGCGCATTTTTGCGATATTTGCGCATATTTTCAATAACCAATTTCGATATTATCAAACGTCATATAGCTATAATGCACGATAAACTGCTACCGTTTCACGTTGCAAACCTCATTTTAGATGAATACAACCGCTATCACAATCGTT
>JAYTUR010000003.1:0-3247 GCA_043744475.1 Saprospiraceae bacterium
TTTTGACCCACGCGTAAGCTGTCGCCATAACAAATAGTATCTGTGCGCGAAATATTATAAATCGGATAAAAATTCAAATACAAAGTCACCACGCTGTCGCCACCACCGACCGCCGTGAAACAGTTTTTATAGACCCCCTCAGTATTAAGCGACTTTCCACCAAAGCTATAAGTGCTGCCTCGGCAAATGGTATCGTATTTTGTTACTTCATAAGCGGGTGTGCGAATACTTAGGTTCATGGTGACGATGCTGTCGCAGTTTTGTGCATTTTTTAAAGTCTTTGTATATGTTCCTGCCGTTGTGATAACCTTGTTATTGAAGACAACAGAATCACCTTTGCACATCGTTGTATTCAATGTCGTGCGGGATTTTGGGATAACATTGACCAAAATCGTATCGTGTGAAGGCGTTACAGGCGTAAAAGTGATGTCATCAAGCGCGAAATCATTACCAGTTGGATTGGTGTTTTGATTTAAAAGACAAATCTTAGCGGTGGTATTATTGCCAGAATTCCAAATTTCATAAAATTGATTCCATTGACAATTGACTGTCGTGACATTAATAATATTGCCCAAATTAGCACCATTGATGCCGAATTGCAATCGCGGCGGCGCGCCACACGTACACATATTGACAATCCATGCTGAAAAAGCATAATCGGTATTGGGCAAAACAGGCACTTCTTGACAATAAACATTCTGATTGCTGATAGAACCACCATCAATGAGCATCATATATCCCGTACCTGTGGTGTGGTCAACGCAAGGACTGAAGCCCGACCACCACGATTGTGGTCCCCTATCAGTGACCAGATAGCGCCCATAGCCGCCTTGCGTAGAGGATACATATTCACTCGTAAAGCCAGTATTCCCTAAATTGAAATTAGAATTGGATAATATATTTTGTTGCAAAGTGTAAACGGTACTGATGTAAATGGTTGACTGCGTCGGTTTTGCAAAAGGGTTGCGGATTTTGGGATTGCTCAAACTCGCCGCTGGTGTCCATGAATAATCTAAACCCGCAACGGCGGTTGTTAATTGCGTGGAGTCTCCTTCACAGATTGTGCGGGTATTTTGTGCTTTTAGGATGTTGCATGTGAGAAAAGCAACACAGATGACGGTGTAGAAGGATTTCATTAATGTTTGTTGTTTGGTTGACGTATGTGTTTAAAAATCAATACCCATATTTATAGCTTCCTTTTTGTTCCAATATCGCTTTCTTTTCCAAATCCTCCATCATGTCATTCAATTCCTCGTTCAAAGAATAACGTTCGGGAAAGTCCTTTTTGATGTCCGCCTTTAGACGTTCCGCCAAAGCACGACCGTCGCGTGCGATGAGCGATTCCAACACTTGCCGAATTCGTTGTGCAGGAGGACGACCTAAGTGTGTGAATAAATACTCATAAAACACCTTTTTATGCAGTTCAACGGTGTCTTCTGCGTCAATATCGAACAAATCAACACCATAACGGCGCAATAATTCCAATGATTGCAGTTCTGTAATCATGTTTTTCAATTTATCCAATTGCTTTTCTTCCAAATAAATTGCTGCCAGAAGGTCGCGCTTTTCGGTGCGATAGGTTTGATTTTCAAGCTTTTGTATGAGGTCAGACTTTTTCTTTGATGTCAAATTGTTTTTCTTCAACCGCTCATAAAAATCATATCTAAATGTTGCTAACAGGCGGCGTTCTGCATAAAAATAGACCCCCTCAGTATCGGAGGTGTTTTCAGCGATAATCAACAGGTTTTCTTCAAGTACTTCTCTGGCGACAGCGTTGTTTTTGAAAATGGTCAAGCCATTTTCGCACAGACTTTTAGCGAGTGCGTAATCATTATTCAACAAAGCATTGTCAACGGCAAACAACAACACATCAGGATTGGCGGAGACGCTCAATATCAAAGCACTCGCTTCGGCAACGCGTCCCGATTTTTGCAGTACTTGCACCTTCTGCGTCATCAATCTATCCTTAATATCCAAAAATTGGCGACAGGCAATAATTTGTGTATCAATGGTTTGTAAAAGACTTTCAACTCTGGCTTCCGTGTCCGCCTTTTTTAAAAGCCCATCGAACAAGCGCGTCGAAAACTCTTGCCGGCTATTTTGTGCGTATTCAACCAACATAAAATCCCACATTTGTTGACTCAATTTAGGCGAAACCAGCAGTTCATCGAACCCCCTCAGTATTTCCGTCAACAAAACTTGTCGCCGTTCAATTTTCGATTTAGGCGACTCTGAAGTCCGCATCAAACGATGCACAAGCGGCAATGTTACTTTAATCACATCGAAGCAATGACTTAATTCGCCACTTTTAAAAAGTGTCTCTGCTTTTTGACGCAATTCATCTATCATTGTAAAAACTTGTTGCCAACCTTTGGGTGTGATGCGACCTTTGGGGTTTTTCGCTGTGCGTAAAGTATTGTCAATTAGTGTTTTATAATGTTCTTCAACCGTTCCAGATGATAAGTCACTTGCAAAACGTGTTTTTAAAGCTAAGGCAAACTGTTTGTCATTGCGCGCATAATCGGCAATAAACTCAATGAGTTGCGGTGCTTCTATGCGTTTCAGAATATTGGGAATGGTAAGTTTCGGTGTTTCGGCATTTTGAGCAGCTTTTTCCGTTGCGGCTTTGCGGGCTTCGCCACGGGCTTTCCGCTGTTCCAAAAGCGTCAACAAAGCAGCCCCAATATGCGGGCATATTTCTTTTTCATGAAAGTCTTCACATTCGCAAGTAGCAACTTTTACTTTTGTACCGACAAATTGTACTTCTGTTTCAATTGCATCCTCCCCCTCAGTAAAACGGGCAATGAATAAATTTTTTTCAACTTGTGTAAGAGTAACGAGTTTTTGGGCGTTAATGAGGCTGTCGGCGGCGAGCAAAATATCGTCGTCGAGATACAATTCAAGTTTATCAAGTGAAAAATTGAGTTTCATTTTATACTTTCGCCTTACGGTTATAAAAAACTTGCAAGTTAGTATAGGATTCTATGACTTTACCGTTTTTGAGGGATAAAAATCTATTGTCTATCATCGTTGACACAAATTTCACATCTGGTTTACTTAGCTTAGACCACAGATGAACTGATACAACAGATTTTCTCTGATTGTTTTATTATTTCTCTATTACTAACTGATGTTACGAAAGGGACAATATACTGACTGTTTCTCGCTTCGCTCGAAATGCGTGCTTTGAAGTTTTTTTTTAGACCGAAGTTAATTTTGAATCGTAAAACGATTCAAAATTAACTTC
>JAYTUR010000004.1:0-3242 GCA_043744475.1 Saprospiraceae bacterium
TGACTGTCGAAATGGTCAAAGCGATTCGAAAATCCAGTTTGAAACTCTTTTTCAAAATTACAAAATTTGATATTGACTCTGATTTCTTTACCCGTCCAGGGCTTTTTGTCGGCAGTTCGACCTCTTTGAAAGAGGAAGAAGGCTATTATGTCGGTGATATGAGTGGTATTAGTTTGAGAGAACGCCCTTTTTGGGTGCAAATCATTTCAAGACCTAATAAACGCATTCAGTCCATTCCCGATTGGAATGTGCGGACGCAAATCATCGCGCGCAATGCTAAGAAATGGGACATCAGCTACATCACGGGCATTCCTTCATGGGTGCAATTGGTCATCGAACGTGTCATTGCTTATCATAAAGTGGATAATATCCACGAGATTTGGCCTAATCTGCAAGTCTATGTGCATGGCGGCATCGCTTTTGAGCCGCACCGCAAGGCTTTTGATGCGCTCATGGGCAAGCCGATGGTTTATATTGATACTTACTTAGCAAGCGAGGGTTATATCGCTTTTCAAGCGCGACCTGACACACGGGGCATGGCTTTGATACTCAATAATAGGATTTTCCACGAGTTCATTCCTTTTAACGAACAAAATTTTGATGGCGATGGTAAGCTCATTGGCGATCCGAAGGCTTACGCCGTTCATGAGGTCAAAGAGGGCGTTGAGTATGCTCTGGCTATCAGCACTTGTGGTGGTGCATGGCGTTATCTTATTGGTGATACCGTTCGTTTTACCGATGCGGAACGCAAAGAAATCATTATTACAGGCAGAACGAAGCACTTTCTTAGCGTTACGGGTGAACATTTATCCGTTGACAATATGAATCAAGGTATTCGTCATGCTTCTGAAACCTTAGATGTTGATGTCAAAGAATTTGTTGTCGCTGCCATCAATACACCAACAGGTTTTGCGCACCATTGGTATGTCGGTTCTGATTCAAAGGTAGATGCAACGACTTTTATGCACTTACTCGACAAACATCTCTGCGACATCAATGACGACTATGCTACCGAAAGGAGTGCCGTCTTGCGTGACCCTCAACTCGATATCATCCCGTCTTCTTTTTTCTATGAATTTCTAAAATCAAAAGGTAAAATAGGTGGACAAGCCAAATTCCCGCGCGTGATGAAAGGAGAACCGTTTGCTGAATGGGAGAATTTTGTCGCGGCTAAAATGCAACAGGCTTGATAATCAAGCATTTATGTTTATAACGTATCGGATGCTTTCAGGGCATCCAATACGTTTTTCGTAACTTAAAACCCTCATACTTTGACTCAAAAAATCTTTTCCCTCAGTGCTTTTCTCTATGGTTTACCCGTTGGTTTTGCGTTCAGTTTTGCACTCGGACCCGTCTTTTTTTCGCTTATAAAAGCCAGTTTAGAACATGGTTTTAGAGCCGCCATTTACATAGCTATGGGTGTAGTTGTGGCTGATTTGGTATTGTTGGGTATTGCTTATGGTGGTGTCGAAACACTGCTGCCAACGGGTGTTGATGTCGCTTTTTGGACTCAATTGTTTGGCGGTTTGCTCCTAATCGGTATCGGCATTGCCACGATTGTCCAAAAAACAAAAAATACTGAGGGGGTCGCTATCGAGCCTTCCAACATGATTATTAAGAACATCATCCGTGGTTTTTTCCTTAATATCCTCAATCCTGCCAACTTCTTTGAGTGGGTCGGTGCAGCGGGTGTTTTGAAAAGTAAGTATCATTTTGAAGTTTTTGAAAACATCAGTTTCTTCACGGGTGCGATTCTCACTGTTTTTATTACTGAATTAACAGTTGCTTATTTTGCCTCGCGTCTCCGCAAAGTCTTGAATGAGCATACGATATACATTATTAATATCGTAACAGGTAGTATCTTTTTCGGATTTGGTATTTGGTTGCTTTGGGAAGCTGCGCATTAGGTCTGTGCTAATTTTTTGTATGCCCCCCCCTCAGTATTTCTTCAAATGGTAGTTGTTGGGTATATCTTTTGGAAAGTTCGAACTTTCCAAAAGGTGTGGACATGAAAGATTCCTTCTGCATTTTTATCTCCAAATCTAAATGCCTTTGTACGACAAATATAAAAATCCATGCTATTTTTGCCAACATAGAAACGTCAAGCCTAAATCTTTGACTTCCATTCATCTTTCAATCCGTGATTTATGAACAAATCTAAAATACATCGCCAAAGTCGGGAGACCGAACAGAAAGCCCTTGAAATCAATCTCGACGATAATATTTACGGCACGTTTGCTGAAATTGGTGCAGGTCAAGAAGTGGCGCGCTACTTCTTTCAAGTGGGCGCAGCAGCCGGCACGATTGCCAAAACAATGTCCGCTTACGACAAAACAGTGTCCGATGAGGTGTATGGTGTTGAACCAGGTGGTCGTTATGTGTGTGAAAATCGTCTATACAAGATGCTCGAACACGAGTTTGTGTTGATGGAAGAACGTTTGCGCCATGAACGCCCCGACCAACGGTTTTTTGCTTTTTCGGACACCGTCACGGCTATCAACTTCACAAAAACCATTGCGGGTGAAGGCTGGTTAGGCGTGCGTTTTCAACTCCATCCCAACGGTAAACCCAACGATTTGGTCGTTCACGTCAAGCTACTCGATGGTGAGAATAGGATTCAGCAACAAGCAATTGGTATTTTAGGTGTGAATATGATTTACAGCGTTTTTCGGTATCACGATAACGTTGAAATACTGTTACAATCACTTATGGACAGTTTGCAAGGTCGTATTTCTATTGATATGGTGCGTTTGACAGGGCCTGACTTTACGCATCTTGACAATCGCTTGTTGAGTCTTTGGTTGATAAAGCACAAAATGTCGGACGTGGCTATTTTTGGTCCCGACAAACGGAATATGCAAGCGGGTGAGTTTTTATATCGCAAAAATGTCTTAGTCGTGCGGGGTTCTTTTCGCCCTGTTACCTTAGTGAATGAGGACATGATTCGGTCAAGTTGGGAGCAATTTCGCGGCGAAAAAGATGTTGATGCTAAGAAAAGTTTCCTTTTAACCGAAATTACGCTCGATAATTTACTCTTAGATGGCCCACTTGATGAGCAGGATTTCCTCGACCGAGCCGATTTACTCTGCGCTTTAGGGCAAACCGTTATGGTGACAAATTGCGAACAACATCAAAAACTCATTCACTATCTCGCCGATTATAAAGTGCCTAAATTGGGTATGGTCATAGGTGTTAAACAACTATTAGACACCATCAATGAGAAATATTACAACAACCTCGAT
>JAYTUR010000005.1:0-12727 GCA_043744475.1 Saprospiraceae bacterium
TTTTGGTATTTTATGTATGAAGTACCTCAAAAACACAAAAAATTGCATCAAGCAGAATTCGATTATATCCACAGCGACAAAGATGAAGTGATTGCCGTTAATGCACCAACCGATCGTGTGAGTTGGTTTCGCCTACTGAAATTCAAACAAACTTGGGCTTTTGCTTTGGGCAAATTCCTAACAGACGGCGTTTGGTGGTTTTACCTCTTCTGGTTGCCCGATTACCTGAAAGAACAATATCATCTGACCAAAACAGATTTATCGTTACCGATTGCACTTGTTTACACAATCGCAACCGTAGGAAGTATTTTTGGTGGCTGGTTGCCGATGTATTTTATTAAACAAGGATGGGCTGTCTTCAAAGCACGCAAAACAGCGATGCTCATTTATGCTTTTTGTGCTTTACCCGTCGTATTTGCTCAAATTACAGGCACTTACAGCATGTGGTTTCCTATTCTTTTCATTGGTTTTGCTTGTTCGGCACATCAAGCCTGGAGTGCCAATATCTTTACAACCGTCAGTGATATGTTCCCTAAAAGAACAGTCGGCTCGGTTACAGGTGTGGGTGGTTTTGCAGGTGGCGTAGGTGGTATTATTGTGACTAAAATAGCTGGTTATTTATTCGACTATTACAAAGGTTTGGGCAATATCGAAACAGGATACTACATCATGTTCATTCTTTGCGGTTCTTTGTATTTAATCGCTTGGTTAGTGATGCACCTTTTAGTTCCTAAAATGGAAAAAGTCGAAATTTAATAGACATTAAAAAATATTTGGTTTTATTTGGTTAGGTTAAATCGCCGTATCTGTTTTGATGCGGCGATTTTTTTATGTCCCAATAAATCATCGTATTACCTTTAATGCGGTATTGATAGCCCAAGAACAATGATATACCTTTGTGGCTCGATACGATTTAATTATTATTCAATAAAAACAAATATGGTACTACAAACATTTTTCCATGAACATTTCAAATTCAATCTCCCTAATTCAATCATAAAATGGACTTTCATTGCTGCCTTTTTATTCTTTTTTCAAAATACGAAGGCTTGCGGTTTTGATTACGTGACGGATTGCGCAACGTTTTCAACTTTTAAGATCAATGGCGCAGAAACCATATATTTTAATTCTTACTGCACTTATCGTACTGCCTTTCCGAGTACTTTCGGCTCAAATATCACAGAACTAAAGCTAACAGACGGTTCGACAACGACATGGGAAAGTTGTACAAATCACGTCATAAAAAGTGCTGTATTGTATAGAATCTACGACAATCCAAGCAATAAAGGCAGTTTTATACGTGTGGACTTAACCCAAAAATCAAGCACTTTTGATGGCGTTTATACGGCTAGAACTTATGAAAAAGCACCCGCCAGTAGTTTACTTGCCAATTTATTAACAGGTTTACAATCTAATACGAATTACACGATTGAAATGTATTTTGAAATAGGCGTTGACTCAGATGGTAATAGTATAGTAGATGCCACTGCAGTTCGAGACAATGGCGGCAATTATTATGCGGCAACTTTTCAAACGGGTATTATGGGGACTGTTCTGCCTGTCGCTTTTCTCAATTTTCAAGCGCAAGCTAAAGACCAAAACGTTGTCTTAAATTGGCAAATAGGAACCGAAAAAGACAATCAAGGCTTCAAAATCGAACGCAGTGCAACGGGTAAAGAATTTGAAATAATAGGCGATGTCAAAGGTTTTGGCACATCGAACCAAACACAGACCTATACATTCACCGACACCGACCCCCTCAGTATTATTGGCTATTATCGCCTTGGTCAACTGGATAATGCGGGCTATAAAACCTATTCAAAGACAATCGCCGTTTCCTTAGAAGCTAAAAACACCCTAACACTGTTCCCAAATCCTGCTAAAGATGACATTACCTTGCAATTAGATAAAGCCATAGATGCGACGATTACGGTGTTTGATATGATGGGACGGATGATGTTACAAACAAAAAACACTGATAGTCGTATGGATTTAGATATTTCACATCTACAAGCTGGCACTTATTGGGCAAGGGTGACGACACCTAAAGAAAGTCTGCAACGGGCTTTTGTGAAGCAATAATCTTTCAGAAACATAAAAGATTTTTAAATCGCCGCATCGAAACCGATGCGGCGATTTTTTTTACCCCCTCAGTATTTTCTTCAAGTTTTGTGCACCAGTGATAAAACGGCAAAAACCAATTGTGATAGCAAGGCTTGCCGTGAATCATGGCTATTGCTTGATACCCTTTTATTATTTATGGCTGTGCATACCATGCATGACGTTGAGGTGTGGCAAAGTGATCATGGACAAAAAAACAAAAACAAGCGGTAATGGATTCCATACCTGCTGAAAATAGAACCAATAACAAACGATTAAGCCTAAAAAAACGAAAGCGACCAAACTGAAGAACAGGGCTTTAAGCCAAATGGTAAAATAATTGTTTGAATTAGTATTTTGACGCAAATAATCACTGATGGATTTGAAAGAACATATAGAGTGCCAACCACCAAAGTATAATGCAAATGCGGGCAGAAGTGGTAAAAAATATGACAATACAAGGATTAAACTGAGCTGAATTAAGCGAGGCTTATTCAAGACTATCGGTGATTGTTTCTGTGCTAATATAAAAGTGAACGCAAAAAGCCCAGTTGCCACAGTTAGCAACTTGACTTTATGAAGGATACAAAACTGCCACACAGATATTGATAAAAACTCATCCTGCGTAATGCGCGACAAAATAGGGGTTGTTTCCTCCGAGTGGGTTAATAGAATTGCGGCTAAGACTAAAGTACCAAACAAAAACTGCGTTACATTCCAAAGTCTTGTATTCGGTGCGGCTTCAATATCGGTTTCACCAAAGTGCCAAGCAGATATAATCAAAAAAAATAACAAACTCACCGTAGGGAAAATATACCATGCTAAGGCATATACAAACATTGTCGAAAGATATTTGAAGAGAAATGCCCCTAAACTGAAAGGCTTATTCTGTCGTAATGCCGTTTCATGTCCCACCAAATGATCCAAAGCGCCGTGTGGAATACCCATTAATAAGACAAAAAATGTAAAAAATGCAATTTCTACTGAGGGGGGAATGAAACCCCACAATACTTGCCACACCAAAAGTACGGTAGCCAAAAGGATACTTCCCCAGGTCGGCGTTTCGATAAAATGTAAAGAGACGGATTTCATTTTCATCTTAAATTGAGTTTCTGCCATGACTCTAAGCGAATAAATTTCAACAAGGTGTTTTTATTCCTAGGAAACCTGCTTTTCTAGGTTCGTAAAAATTTCAAAAAAGTAGTTCTTAACCCCATAGCGGCGCATAAATTTTGGTTGAATAAATTTTGTTTAATTTTTTTTAACAAATTCTTAAACAAAAAAATAACTATTCTGTTCATGTTTGCATCAATATAGTTGACTAATCAATATTTTGCTAATGTTCACTTATTCAAAATTATTAATCAAAATTACGCAGCCCTATGTCGTAAATAAGGTACAACTCTTTTATTATTAACCAATTGTGCCATGTTTTTTATTGAAACTATAGCCCGGACAAAATAATATTTTTACTAGTTTTCAAAAACCCCATAATTTATAAGCACAAATGTTAAATAAATATTAATCCATTTTCATTTTTAATTGAACTTTTTGAAACAACTGACATTTTTTTTAAACAAAATTTTAAATCAATTTCATTAACTAATCATTTCTAAATCATGCTTCAAAATTTATTTCTCGATGTCATGGTCATACCAAAAGATGACCCGGTCGCATTTACCTTTTTCACAGGTTACATGGCCATGTTCGCTTCATCTGTTTTTTTCTTTGTCGAAAGAGGTCAAGTAGATGGCAAGTGGAAACTTTCATTGTTGGTTTCAGCTCTAATCACTGGCATAGCAGCCGTGCATTATTATTATATGCGCGACTACTACGTATCTACTCACACGACCCCAACGGCTTTGCGTTACATTGACTGGACTTTGACAGTGCCACTCATGTGTATCGAATTTTACTTATTGTTACGTCCAGCTGGCGCAAAAATAAATTTCATGTGGAAATTGATTGCTGCTTCTGCTTTAATGTTGGTTGCTGGTTATATCGGCGAAGCTTTTGTTGACACAGCCGCTAACAAAGGCATGCACTCATTCATGTGGGGAGCAATCTCAACTGTTGGTTATTTGTATATCCTTTATTCTGCTTGGGCGGGAGAAGCGAAGAAATTGGCTGACGCTTCAAACAGTCCAGCGGTTAAAAAAGGTATCAACGCATTAGGATGGTTCGTTTTAGTTGGTTGGGCTATTTACCCAATCGGTTATATGGCCATGCCAGGCGGCTGGTTAGGTCCAGACGGTGCTGGTTTGCTCAAGTCATCAAGTATGGACTTAGTTTACAACATTGGTGATGCAGTGAATAAAATCGGTTTTGGTTTCGTTGTTTACGGTATAGCGAAAGCAGAATCAAAAGGAGACTACATGTCTTAATTTCCTCGCGTTTGCAAAAAAAGAAGCCCTTTTTCTTAATTGAAAGAGGGCTTCTTCTTTTAATGTCAACGTCATTTTAAAAGCTAAAAATGCGACTACAGCAGTTCCCTTAAAGGCTATTTTCACATTCAATGTGAATGCTGCCCCGATATTTTAACGTGAATTCATAGATTAACAAACTGCTTTAAGGCGAATTATCCTATCAGACCTATGAAAAGTACTGAGGAGAATCAAACGCTTATGTTTGCTACCCCCTCAGTATTAAGGCTGAAAATACCGACACTAGCGCCGCCGTACGTTGGTTGAGTTGTGGTGCTTAATATTTTTGCACATCTCTGCCGAATGGTAAAGAATTTTTTCAAAAACACAAATGAATTTCCAATAAAAAGGATTTTGATTTTTCAAAAATAACACCATTAAGAGTCCTTAGAATTATATTGTCTTAGATTTGGTGTTAAATTAAAAAACATGCCCAATCCATACATTTCCCTTCTCAAAACCGCATGGAAATACGCCCGACAAGACCGCAAACGCTTTGTCGGTGTTTACACGATGTTCGTCTGCTCAAATCTGATTGATGCATGTAACCCCATTTTGTTCGGCTGGTTTATTGACAAAATTCAGAAAGAAAACGGACAAATATTGTATTTCGTAGGTATTTATGCAACCGCTTACTTCTGTTTGAAGGTTTTTGAATGGGCTTTTCACGGACCTGCGCGGGTGATGGAGCGCACATTGGCGTTTAACCTGAGCCGCAATTATTTGGACGAATTGTACCATCAAGCCCTGCATTTGCCCGTAAAATGGCATCAAGACCACCACAGCGGCGCGACGATTAATAGGATTCGGAAGGCGTATGAGGCTTTGAAAAGTTTTTTTGAAAGTGGTTTTATGTACCTTCATGCACTGCTAAAATTCTTTTTTTCGTTGGCGGCGATGCTCTATTTTTCTCCACTTTTTGGCAGCATCGGTGTTGCTTTGGGGCTTTTGACGGTTTGGGTTATTTTTAAATTTGACAAATTTTACATCAAGTCGCTCGACGAAGTGAATGAACAAGAGCACGTCATTTCCTCTACCCTTTTCGACAGTTTGTCCAATATTATCACAGTCATAACATTGCGATTAGAACGCAGTATGCAGTCGGGTTTGATGGATAAAATCAAAGGTTTGTGGTTGCCGTGGCGTAAAAATACGGTTATCAACGAGTGGAAATGGTTTGCAGCCGATCTGTTGGTAGCGATGACTTATTGCGTCATTATTGTCGGTTATGTCTATCAAAATTGGTCGCCCGATCATACATTTTATATCGCAGGTTTGGTGATTTTGATGGGTTATGTTAATCAATTTACAAGTGTTTTTCACGATGTGGCGTGGCAATACACCGAAATAGTGAAAAATAACACGAATATCCAAACCGCAAAAGCGATAAATGAGGCTTTCCGCGAAAACCATCGCGCTGATACGGAAACTGTTTTACCTGCTGATTGGCAAACAGTTGATATTAAAAATCTAAACTTTTCTCACCGCGATACTTATGACGAAAACCAACGTGCTCAAAGTTTGCACGATATCTATTTGAGTATCAAACGCGGCAAACGCATCGCTTTGATTGGCGAAAGTGGCAGCGGCAAAAGTTCTATCCTGTCTCTACTGAGGGGTCTTTATGCGCCTGAAAATCAATGCATTGTGCATGTGGACGGCATCGAAACGTCTTTGACAACGCTGAACGCAACCGTCACTTTGTTTCCACAAGAACCTGAAATTTTTGAAAATACGATTCTCTACAACATCACTTTGGGTCTGCCTTTTGATGAAAAAGCTGTTGCCGAGGTTTGCCGAAATGCGCATTTTTCAGAGGTGATAACGGAATTACCACGGGGTTTAGAATCTAATATCCAAGAAAAAGGCGTCAATTTATCGGGTGGACAAAAGCAGCGATTGGCTTTGGCACGCGGCATTTTAGCCGCCCGCGAGAGCCAAGTTGTCCTACTCGATGAACCAACGAGCAGCGTTGACCCCAAGACTGAAGCGATGATTTATGAACAACTTTTTGCCGCATTTTCTGATAAAGCGATTGTTTCGGCTTTGCATCGGTTGCATTTGTTGCGGCAGTTTGGTTATGTTTATATTTTGCAAAAAGGAAAAGTGGTGGATGAAGGAACTTTCGCAGATTTGCTGAAAAACAGCGCAATTTTTCAAGATTTGTGGCGGCATCAAGAGGATACTGTACATTAGGAACGATGAAACAATAACTTACCACTCGACACGAGTCTTCCCTAAACATCCCACCAAACCTAAAAACCGACCTCAGCACCGTTCGTTTGTTTGTTCTTGTGTGTGGGTAAAATAATGAACTCCATGCGCCAGCGGTTTTTTATAAACGAAACGCCTCTCGACTAATATTGAAAGGCGTTTTAATTTATTGAAAAACAAGAAGTTATCTACTGACGCAAAATGCCTGCACAAAAAAAGCCAATGCCTCTAAACGAAACATTAGCTCACTCAAACCCAAAAAACCAAATGAAAAATGTCTTATGCTACCTTCAACGGCATCAGTATCACTTTGATGATATTGATTTTTCCTTTTATTATTTTCACATTTTCTTTCACCGCTGTTTCATAACCTTCGCTGGAAATGGCAAAATCAGAGCCTTCGTGGTGCGGTGTCGGAATCAGTAACGTCCGTGCGTTCATCGCTGTTTTACTCAAGTTCAAAGCGGCGCTTTCGTATTGATAATCCGTTATTTTTTCGTTCGTTATGCCGTCTGTAACATCAAATTTTATTTTTGTCGTCGCAGTTCTCGGCGAAATCGTAGCCGTCGCTTTATCAAAACGCGCATAGAAATCATCGGCAATGCCTTTCAAATTGACGGCACTGCTCGTGAGTAAAGTCATCGCCATATCTGCGCCCTCAAAAGCCTTTGATAATTCTTCTATCAAGGTTGATTTTTCTTGCAGGGCGCTGCGGGGTTCGGGTTTGATGGCTTTGAATTGCACAAGAGATGCTTCAAATTTTGTCAGCAGCGATTCATGCATACCCCGTTTGGTTTGCAATTCAGACATCAGCTCACGCGCTTTTTTAGCGATATTTTGGCATCGCAGCAATATTTCTTCTTCTTTGCCTGTGCCCAATGAAGTTTTGGTGTGTTTACTCAATTTTTGGATGGCTTTGTCTTGGATAACCAATCCATAAGCAAACAAATTGGTGCAGACATCTAAACCGAGCATGACCATGTCCGTTTTGATATCTTGTTTGGTCTCGGAATGCGCATTGCCCGATTCCAAAAGACCTAAAAGGCGGTTAATGTCCGCTAATTGGCTTTCCAATAATCCTAAATCGGCTTGAAAAGCAGGATTAAGTGTCACCGCTGCTGTGTTTTCGTTGCAACATTTGATGACGCGTTCGTACATGTCGTAAGCAACATTTTGGCTTTGAGTCATGTTGTTTTAAATTTTGAAAAATGATAAAATAAGCATTTAATATGCCAGATAATAGTGTTATTACGCACATGTTATTTGCTTGTTTCATATTTTTAAAAATTTATTTTATTTTATTTTTAGCATATAAAAAAGCGCGCATCGCAGGTTGGTTGCGGTGCGCGCTTGGGCTTTTACTGAGGGGTAGCTAACAGCCTTGTTTAATGCTTAACATCTATTTTGGCAAAAGCGCGTAATGGATTTTTTGAAAACCCCAAAGGGGTTAAACGGGAATAGCCCCGAATGAAATTCGGGGACGAGATAATGAGGTGATTTTATAAAACCCTGAAAGGGTTGAACAATAATCACGTTTAACCCTTTCAGGGTTTTTATACATTCCGAACCGTTCGTTTTCCCCGAATTTCATTCGGGGCTATTCGTGTTGAATCCCTTCGGGATTGGGACTTTTAAAAATACCCCCTCAGTATTTTCTCTGATTTTATCCGCTCGGCGCACTTCTTCCCAAAACCACCCATCCACACTCAAACAGATGAACGGCGATGCCGGTGTTGTGATTAGAATTAATCAAGTCTCTGCGACAGCGGTTGAATGAGCGGTCACACACTTCTCCAAACCACCCACCAGCACCGCCATTGTTTGTTTGGGTGTCAGTGGTTAAAATAATGAAAATCCTGTGCCCCAACGCTCGCTTTCCATAACTGTTCCTTTTTTACTGAGGAGGGTAAATTGAAATGTATAATGCTTTTAAATACTTAAGAGTCCAACAACTTCAATTCACTTCTCTTTTGAATCAATAGCATATTCAACTCAACTTTTTCTTTAAACTGTTTTGCGCTCTTTATTTTGTTTTCTAATCGAAATATCTCCTTTTCAATCTGTTCTGTTTCTCGTTTATACTGAACTAAATGCTGTAATTGTTTACTTTCCATATCAGGCTTATCAGATAACTGAATACAAAAATCATGGAATACAGCATCTAAATTTTTTTTCAAGTTTAAGGGATACTTATTCTGATGGGCGGAAAACCAAGAAGACTTAAATGTCCAATCAATAACTGCGTTGTTTTCATTTAAAGGGTGTGTATGTTTCGTTGAGGTCGAAAAATAGACCATGTCTTCAAATTCTACAATGAAAATGATATTATAGGGAATTGCTCTATCAATGATGTCAAGCAAGGAATAAATTTCTCCACTCACTTTTAACTCAATTTTGAAGATTTGTATCTCTTTTATCTCTTTTGCAGCGAGATTGACGGTGTCGGGCGATAATTTATACAGCCACGTAATACGGGCAACGAGGTCGGTGAATAGTTTTTTTTGCTTCGATGTGGTGTACGTGTCGAAAGCATTTTTAGGTATCACTTTATTCACTTTTGCTGAATGTGGCAGTTGAAACAAGTCCATTTATCGAACGATTAAAAATGATATGAGTTTGAAATCTTCTATTCCTTTTAGTTTATCTTTCAAAGCCGTTGTGCCGCCCGATGAAAATAAACTCAACACTTCTTTTTCTTCTTCTTTACTTAAAATAGAACTGATGCTTTGTTTTAAAAGTTTGGAAAAGACATCCATTTTGTGGTATTCATCTGTTTCGGCACTCAATTCTGTACATAGATTTTCAATGGGTGTGCTTATGCCTTTGCATAAAAGACGCATGGCATCTAATATTTTTTTTGAGTCAATATGGGTCAAGTTTAAAGTGCCTGCGTTGTTGATATAGACCAAGTAAAAAGGGTGTAAACGATTGATTTTGTTGATATTGACGCTTGTATTGACGTTTTTCATAACAAAAATAACGCCCGCCTCTAATTTATCCGTCGCTTTTACAACGGCGTGTAAGCCTTCGGGTATGTGGCTTAACTCGCCGAATGTTTTAATATAATTGCTCAAATCAACTCTAAAATCATTTAACCCTAAGTCTGTAATACTCACGCCTTCTCTTAAATCTTCGAGGTCAATGACTTCATCTTTTAATTTTTGTAATTGAATTTTTCGATATTCTAAATCCGTTTCTTCGGCATTTAAAATATTGTCGTCGCCCGTGCTTGCCATATTGCTTATCAACATTCTATTTTCAACCCGTTGCTTTAGTTTGATGTAGGCATCTAAGGTCACATCGGGCCAGAAGTTGACCATTGTAATACTTTCATTCTTTGAACCAATTCTGTCTATTCTGCCAAAACGTTGAATGATTCTTACGGGATTCCAATGAATATCGTAGTTAATCAGATAATCACAATCTTGTAAGTTTTGTCCTTCCGAAATACAATCTGTCGCAATGAGTAAATCAATAGAATCTTTGATTTTGGGAAATAACTGCGCTTTGTCTTTTGATAAAGGTGAAAAACAAGTGAGCAATTCGTTTAAATCCGAATGAATATTTTTTGAATTACTTGTTTTTCGAGAACCTGTAATGATGGCAGTATGCAGTCCGTATTTTTCTTTTAGATAGGTACTGATATTATCGTACAAGTAGTTTGCAGTGTCGGCAAAAGCGGTGAATACAATGGCTTTTTTATTCTCTGGATTGAAGGGCTTTGTTATTTTATTTTCCAACAATTCAATGAGTTTCTGTAACTTAATGTCTTTAATCTCTCTTTCGCCCACCACATTGTCCCACAAACTATTCATTATGGCGCGGTCTTCCTCCAAATCTTCCCGCCACTTTCTGATGTCCATATCTTCGATACGCACCTTGATTTTTTTACCAATAATATTTTCTTCGTCGCCCAAATCGGGGTCCCAATCAATTTCTTCATCGTCTAATTTTGACTGAATACCTTCATAATCACCTTTTGCGCCTTTCTCAATTGCTTTTAATGCTTGTTCGATTTGAGCAATGACCCCCTCAGTAGTTAACCTAAATGAGTCAATAGAACTCTCCAAACGTTTGAGTAGGTTTATCCGCATCAGAATACGCAAACTGTTGTCTCTGTCCGTTTGTAACAATTTACTTGAACCCGACTTTACTTCTTTGTCGTACAAATCAGCGTAGTATTGGACTTTGCTTGGTAGGATATAATTCAAGGGTGTGTAAACAGAAAGATTCAATAAGGTCAACTTCTCGGCTATTTCAGCATAAGTGACGCTATCATTTTTTGTCAACGGACTTTGGATGGATACGGGTTTATTGCGTTCAGGAAATTTGCCAATTTCTGTCGTATCGTAATAGGTCGTGATGTGCTTGCGTGACCTTGAAATAGTGAACGAATCCAATATTTCAAAGAAATCAAAATCCAACATATCCAACAACTTCTCGGTTGTTCTTTGTGCGGTGTCCAATTTACTCCAAATATTAAATGCCATTTGTGCTTTTCGGAACACAACATCAATGCTTTTTTCTGTATCCAATTTGTCGTCAATTTTCGTCGCATCGCCTTCATAAGCCAAAGCCAATTGATTGCGTAGGTCATTGAAACGGTTGTTGACAGGCGTTGCGGATAGCATCAAAACTTTGGTTTCGATGCCTTCCTTGACAACTTTTCTAAGTAGTTTTTGATACCTGTTTTCTTTGCCAACAGATGTGTTATTGTTTCTAAAATTATGCGATTCATCTATCACTATCAGACTGTAATTGCCCCAATTGACCGATTCCAAATTGCGCCCGTTGCTCGTGCCACGTTCTCTTGATAGGTCGGTATGAAACAAAACATCGTACCGAAAGCGGTCGCCCGACAAAATATTGTTCTTGTCGTTGTGCCGATAGATATTCCAGTTTGCCTCTAATTTTTTTGGACACAAGACCAATACGTCTTTGTTCCGCATTTCGTAATACTTGATGATACCCAATGCCGAAAACGTTTTACCCAAACCCACACTATCCGCCAGAATGCAGCCTTTGTATTTTTCTAATTTGTTGATACCGCCAATGACCGCATCTTTCTGAAAGTTGTATAATTTGTTCCATATCAACGTTTCTTTAAAGCCTATTTTGTCGTTTGGCACGTTGTCCAAACTAATATCTTGCAAAAAATCATTGAAAATATTATAAAGCGTTACGAAATAAATAAAGTCGGGACTGTTCTCTTTGAAGGCACTTTCAAAAAAAACTTGAATTTTATCGGTCACATCTTTCAAGTCTTCTTCGTTTTCCCATATCTGATTGAACCAATCGAGGTAGGCTTTACTGAGGGGGTAATCTAATTTTTGTATGAGCGTTGGAAAGCCTTTTTTGTGCGTAATGCCTAAATCCGAAGTCGTAAAGCCGCTAACATTCAAATAGGCAGATGCTTGTTCTTGCTCATTTTTGACGTGTATCATGCCGTTGATAGGCAAATGAGGGTATTTATTGGTCTTGAACGTCGCCTTTTCCTTTACCCATTTTGAACATTCTTTGGCAATCGCTCTTTGGTTCAATTCATTTTTTAACCTCAATTCAAACTCGCCGCCGCACAATTCCGCTTCTTTGTTAATATTTGGAATGTAGAACTGAGGGGTCTGTTTTTTGAACGCTTCTTCGTTGAAAGTCGGCGTACTGAACACAAAACGCAATTCCTCTATCTTGTCCATTTCCTTTTTCAAGGCTTCGTAGGCATAAATAGAAAACGTAGAGGCAGCAATGCTCAATTTGCTGCCCTTTTTGATGCTTATTTTTAAATCATCGCCTAATCGCGTATTTACGTTGTCTATTAGTTGCATCGTTATTTCAGTTTGACGTTAGGGAACTTTTAAACACTCTTTTTGCTTAAAAATTTTAGCCCTAATAAAGAACATAAAACATTGACTACCAATCACATCTATCATCTTGAAACCACCGATTTTAATCGGTGGGTCGCTAAACAACCTCCTCTCACATCTATCATCTTT
>JAYTUR010000006.1:0-12720 GCA_043744475.1 Saprospiraceae bacterium
TTGGAATCTTTCGTGTTGTTATTCCTTGACGGAGCAAAAAGAACTGGCATTTTATCATCTTCAAAAAGCGACTGAGTTGGGCTTTAAAGATTATGATAAAATAAAGACACACGAGGCACTGTCTTACTTACGCGTTCAGCCTGAATTTGAGACTTTTGCCCGCAATGGCTTTAAAATGACAGAAGACATGGAACATTCTGATATTTTGCAACAACTCAAAGACCTAACGACGCGACGTGAGAATGGATTATTGAGTGAAAAAGAGTTTGCCGATATGTCCAAAAAGCTATACGAATAAGGTTATTTTTAGAATAAGTTTTTACCTTTATTCCAAAATCTAATACTGCGGGGTATTGATTTTACAGTAGAATGTTCTAAATTTGATTATTATTGAAAAAAAATCATACAAATTTTTGCTATATTGCAGAATAATTGGAAATTGCTCGTGTTAAGGATACACACATTTACATTAACGAAACTTAACGATTTGCTAAGAACTATTTGAGATGCTACAACGTTATAGTTTTAACCAAAACACACTTACGGCTATGATGGTAAAAGATTTAATTTCAGAAGAAATTGTCCCACTGAGGACATCCGATACAGGCGATGATGCGTTGGCAATGATGAGCGATTTTCACATCCGACACTTACCGATTGTAAATGGCACGCAACTTTTAGGTCTGATTTCAGAAGATGAAATTTTTGATTTCGACTCTATGGAATCTGTTGGCTCTTACGAACTAAAAATGGCGCATCCGTTTGTTTACGAACGCAACCACATTTACGACATTATGCGTTTGCTCAACGAATACCATCTTACTTTAATTCCTGTTGTTGATAAACAACAAAATTACATGGGGGTTGTTACGCTTGAAGACTTACTCAAATTTTTTGCAGATAGCGCATCTTTCGGCGAGCATGGCAGCGTTATCGTTTTGACAGTTAATCGTTACAATTATTCTTTGTCCGAAATTGCACGTATTGTAGAATCCGAAAATACGATTATACTCAACTCTTTTATCACCTCCACGACTGACTCAACTGAATTAGATATTACGCTAAAACTAAATCGTTCAGATATTTCAAAAATATTGGCAAGTTTCAGCCGTTACGAATATGAAATAAAAGCCTCTTTCAGCGAGTCTGAATATATTGACTCCTTGCAAGAACATTATGAATCACTGATGTCTTATCTAAGTGTTTGAAGTTATAATATCGTTAAAATCTTAGTATTTTACCCAAAACTGTCTGGAAGTTGTTTACTTTCAGACAGTTTTTTTTATGTTGAATCCTAAATTTTATATCTTTATCTCAAACATTTAGCCATTGAACCACGCCTAAAAGTATTAGAAATATGAAAAAGCTATTAACTCTTATTGTTTTAATTCAAAGCCTATTCGCAACAGCTCAGACGTTGAGCCTATCTGATGAAATTTCAATTGCTGGTGCAGATGGTTATGGTATTATTGGCAAATATAATGACCGCGTTTTGTTTTTTTTACTCGATGACAGAGAGGTGAAATTGCGGGCTTATGACAATAAATTGCACAAGCTATGGGAACGTGACCTTGAGCCTGACCGCAAAAACAATGCGTCAATCCTTGAAGTTTTAGGCACACGCCAAGACTTTAATCTTATCTATCAATACAGAAAAAGAAATCATAACTATATTAAAATTCATAAATACGATGGACAAGCCAAACTGCTTGACTCTACGACGGTCTTTGATTGGGGCAAAGATTATCTTACGCCAAAATTGGAATTAATGTATTCCGAAGATAAAAAATCATTGCTCATTTATGAATTTATAGAAAGCCATCGCATCAAAGCCGTGGCTATCAACCTCGATTCGCTACGCCCAATTTGGGATAAAACCATAGAAATAAAGTCCGAATGGGGAAGAGGTGACCGTTTTGAGCAAATGCTCTTCAATAATCAAGCAGAATTCTATGTAATTGTAGAAGAAGATAACCGCATCAATAGTGAAAAACATCGTTTTGAAATTACAAAATACAGCAAAGAACAAGGCGAAAAAGCTTTAATTTTGCCTATTGCGGACATGGTTAGTCTTGATGTTAAATTTAGTTTTGACAATATTAATAAACAATTGGTCGCCGCAGGGCTGTATTCAGCTAAAAACTTTATGCGTGCGCAAGGTTATTTTTTCATCAGCCTACCCCCTCAGTATATCGAAGGCGGTACGTTCACATTTGCCCTTCACCCATTCGACGACGAGCTGGCTTCTGCTCTTTTAGGTAAAAAAATAACGGACACAAAGGGGTTGACAGACCTAAAAGTACAAAACATCGTTCATCGGCTCGACGGCGGTATCCTCGCTATCATTGAACAAGCTAAAATTGTGGAAAGACGCTCGTCAGTCTCTCCAACAACGAATACAGGCCGCTTCTTTGGGGGCGGTGCGGCGGTATTAGGTCTGTCAATGGATTATTTTTATGAAAATGTTTTTGCTCTATCTATCTCCCCCGAAGGCGAGGCACAGTGGCGTACAATATTTCATAAAAAACAAATTTCTCAAGACGATGATGCCCGTTTTTCTTCCTATTTCTTAGCAAAAACGCCCACTGCCTTGCGTTTTTTGTTCAATGATGAAGTTGAACGGTCAACAACGGTCAGCGAATTTGTCCTGAACGGTGCGGGTGAAGGAGAGCGACATGCCATCATGAATACGCAGGGACAAGACCTTTACCTCCGTTTTCGTGATGCCATGCAAATAGCCGCCAATGAAATAATTGTCCCTAGCGACGATAAGCGGCGTGTGCGATTGGTTAAAATTCAATATTGAAAAAACGATAGTGAGCAATGATACCCCCTCAGTATAAAACAGCTTTTTGTACTTCAAAGACAGATTTTGAGGCAAAATTTTTTTGTTCACTAAAAAACGCCTACCTTAGATTTCGATTTACACACAGATAAAAAACAAGAGGAAAAAGCGCAACGTAAATCTTTTATTATCAAAAAACAAAAATCAATGTCACACGAGTATCATCTGTTGGCTTGATTATAAAAAATAATACAATCATGTTCGGTAGCAAAAAAACAACAGAAGAGGTTAGCACAACAGGTGTAAAACCAACAATTGTCTCAAGCGATAACGCCCTTAACAGCCTGGTGCGCGGTACAACAGTCGAAGGCTCAATTGTTGCAGAAAGCGATATTCGTATTGACGGCACTATTAGAGGCACTTTGACATGTAGCGCAAAAGTCATCATTGGTCCATCGGGCTTGATTGATGGCGAAGTAAAATGCCAAAATGCCGTTATTGAAGGCAAATTTTACGGCAAATTGCGTGTAGCAGATTTGTTAAGCGTAAAAGAAAGCGCAGAAATTGTGGCTGAGGTCACAACATCAAAACTTTCCGTTGCCCCGGGTGCTATATTCGATGTGACTTGTAAAATGAAAACCGATACAAAGCCACAACAAAAACCTGCCAAAGAAGAATTGGTACAAGCCAACGGTGCAAATAAAAAACAATAAACCAGAAAAGCCGAAGAAACGCGCGTCGTCTATCGCTCTTTTGCGTTATACCGATATTGCGTTCAGAATGGGCGTGACCATTGCCCTCGGTGCTTGGTTTGGCAAATGGTTAGATGGAAGAACAGGCATGACGAAGCCTGTTTTTCTATTGATTTTCTCTATGCTTGCCATCGGCTTGTCCATCTATATGGTCATTCGCGATGCCAACAAAATACGAAACGAATGACAATTTGAACAACCAACCGCTATGAATCTGCGTACTTTCCTAAGCCAATTAGCCGCAACAACGGCAATTGTCGTTATTTTTAACCTCATTTTACAGCAATTTTTCAACACTTTTGTCCAATACAGCAGCGTCACTTGGTGGAGTTTAGGGCTATTCGTACCCCTCAGTATTGGCATGTATTTTTTTGGCGAAAAAGCTTCAAAAAGCGAAAATAAACTGCTTTTCCACAACCTCATCATCATTACCATCTTCGCCAAAATGTTCCTATCTGTTTTTGTTTTGCTGATTTATAAAAAAATATTTCATCCTGAAACGAAAAACTTCACCCTCCCTTTTTTCCTCGTCTATTTTATTTTTACCATTTTTGAAACCTATTTTATGGTTAAATTGGCACAGAAAAAATAATACGGATTTTATTTAAGAGAGCATTTAAATAAAAATAC
Source organism: Saprospiraceae bacterium (assembly GCA_043744475.1). GTDB lineage: Bacteria > Bacteroidota > Bacteroidia > Chitinophagales > Saprospiraceae > JAAFJT01. The sequence goes on from JAYTUR010000006.1 coordinate 4,168, forward strand.
TTCGTGTAAATGATTTGTGCATTTCCAAAATAGCCTTTATCTTTTACTTTAACAGTTTCCGATACGTCATACCAATGCACATAGATTATTTACAGAAACTAATTTTAGCCACATGGAATTCTATAAACTTTTAGGTACTTTTTATGACGACCACGGGCGCAGCGAACGCACTGAAAACTTTCCATTTCCTCGGCAGTATGCTTCCGTAGCGTATTGGACATCGCTTGTTTTTTCCTTACTCATTCTCTTTGGTATGTTGAGTATTTTTGAAGAGGGTAGCAAAACGCCTCCCTCAGTATAATCAGTAATTTTCTTCTAATTCTAGTCAAAAGAACATCTAATGCCAAACTGCTTTTGGCTAAATTGATAATTGACGAAGTGTTGATTATAATGACTATTTTTTATAGATGTTTGAGTGTTTCGTGGTCAATATCCAAATCGTAATGGATATAAACACCCCGTTCAGCTAAAACTGCTTGAAATTCTAAACGGTTCATTTGAGCAAAACGTGCGGCTTTTGCCAATGAATAGACTTGACGTTGATAAAGCGTGACTGCCAAATCAGTTAGCAAATCCTGTGGTGAATATTGAGGAGTCGCCAATGCTTTGTCTGGTATTTCTATTTGAATTGTCACCTTGATAATTTATTTTTTGACATAAAATTGGACGATTTTGAGAAACTGCTAATTTAGTAAAAAACGAATTGTTTTAAAAGGTTTGTTTGCAAATAAAACGTTTAATTCTGTATGGGTGTACATTTTTTATCTAATGCTGAATAACAAATCCATTCTCCGTTCGATATCAGATTGAAATTTTGAAAAATGAGGTATTATTTCTTTAAAATCTCTTGACTGTGCTACATTTTCTTCCATTTCAAGTAGTAAACGAGAAGGTTTCGTCAAACCCATCATATCCAATTGTGGGCGAAAAGCATGGGCTATTTTACAAAAATCATCTGCTTTATTGTTGGTAATGGCAGCCGAAAGTTTCGAAATACTGAGGGGAGCGCTGTTTCGAAATCGGTCTTTCCAATGGTGCATTGCTTCTGCATCGCCGCCTGTAAATTTGTACAAAAAGGTAAAATCAGGTGTATCAAAATCAGATTTAGGCGTGTCCAAAGCCTGAGATACTGAGGGGGGGAGATTTGACTCATCATTTGGCGGTTGCAAGGATTTACCTAAAACGTGGCGTATTTCACGCAGTAAATCTTCTACCCGAAACGGTTTTCGGACTACTGCATTCATACCTGCATCAAAACTTTCATGTGTTTCCTCTTGCGTTACTGAAGCTGTAAGCGCAATGATTGGTATATCACGCTTTTTCAAATCGGTAAAATCTTTACGGATGTGCCGTGTCGTGTCGTAGCCATTGAGTTGTGGCATTTGAATATCCATTAAAATCAAATCAAAATCGTTTTTATCCAAATGTTCAAGGACTTGATGACCATTTTCGGCTAAGGTCAAAACGATGTCGGGAACCCATTTTTCCAACGATTCTGTTATCACAATTTGGTTATAGGCATTGTCTTCAGCAATCAAAACACGCAGTCCTTCAAGCGATTCGTAATCATCAAAGGCATTCGATTTTGGCAAAAATGCTAATGTTTCAGCCGTCGGTTCTTCTAAAATAAGGTCAAAAAAGAAGGTTGAACCAATGCATATTTCACTTTTCAAATGCAGTTCCGCATTGTACAATTTTAAAATTTGGCACGAAATCGTCAAACCCAAACCCGTGCCACCATAGCGACGGCTGATGCTTGTGTCAGCTTGTTGAAATTGCTCAAAAATGCTTGCTTGTTGTTCGGGTGCGATGCCGATGCCTGTATCCACAACTTCAAAACGATAGATGTTCTTTCCTCTATTTTCCGTTGGTGAAGGTGTAATTCGGACTGTTACGCTGCCTTTTTCTGTAAATTTAATGGCATTTCCTGCTAAATTGAGCAAAATTTGTTGTAGCCGTGCTATATCGCCCATGAACCTATGAGGTACTGAGGGGTGTATCTCGGTCATAAAAATCAAGGCTTTTTCTTCCGCTTGAAAACGCAAAGTTTGCTCAATGTGGTGCAACAAATCCGTTGGGCTAAAAGGTGCATTTTCAAGCAACATTCTACCTGCTTCCAATTTACTAAAATCTAAAATATCGTTGATAACCACCAATAAATTGTCAGACGAGGCACGGATACCTTCTACATACCGCCGTTGCCGTTGGTCAAGTGGGGTGTCATACAAAAGTTCGCTCATACCCGAAATGGCGTTCATAGGCGTACGAATTTCATGGCTCATTGTGGCGAGGAAGCGGGTTTTAAAGCGTTCACTTTCTTCGGCTCGTGCTTTTTCTGTCTCAATTTGAGCATTTTTCGATGCTAATAAACTATTAGCATGTTGTTTCTGGCGGTTGTTGTGATACAGCAAAAGGACTATCAGGGAAAATAACACCAAGCCGCCAATGAGTGCGTATTGAATAATTTGATTACGTGCTTCTTTTTTCGCAAATTCTATATCCTGTTGACGTTTTTCTTCTTTAAAAGTCAATGATTGAACGGCTTTCACTTTTTTAATATTGGCGATACTGTCTTTTGCAGCAATGGCTAAATCGTTGAAATACAGGGCTTTGGAGGCATTGCCTTGCTTTTCATAATAAAAGCGCAATAACAAACTGGCTTCTTTAACATCTGAATAGTTTTGGTTTTTTCGAGCTACTTCTAAGGCAGGCAGGGCATAAAAAGCGACTGAATCAGGGTTGTTTTGAGCTGAAAAATATTTCGCCAGAGCCAATTGACTTCTTTGAATACCCTCTTTATCATCTTGTTTTTTGGTTAATTTATAACCATTTCGATAATAGTGTTTCGCCAAATCAAGTTTACCCAATTTCATATAAACATCGCCCAACGCTAAAGAAACCATCCAATGAAAAGATTCAGTTGAATCCAATTTAGTCAGTGCTTTATAACTCATTTGAGCATAAATCAGAGCAGAATCCATTTGATTCATCGCCATAAAAATTTTACTAAGAAACATGGGCGCGCCCACTTCACCCCGATTGTCAAACCATTTATGTTGTTTTCTTAAACCATTCATTATCAAATAAGACTGTCGCTCGTAAATCAAAGCATTTTCCCAATCCTCTTGTTGAATGTAACTTATGGCAATAAACCCTAACGCTGTTGAATAGGCAGAAGGACTTTTCTTTTCTGTTTGCCGCAACAAATCATGTAAAATCTCTATGGATTTTGAAGATTCACCTATCAATTGGTAGATATAAGCTAAACAATACAGAATCTCTAATTCTCGGTTGGTGTCATTCAGTTTTATAGCCAATGCCAAAGCTTCTTTCTCATATTGAATGGCTAAAATGGGATTGAAAGTCTGCATACTTTCACATAATTTTACTAGCAAGTCATAGCGAGTTGTATCCTGCCCTGTTTTAGACAACACAACGATTAAGCTATCGCAATAAGCCACCTTATTTGGCTGCCCGAAAGCCAATGTTACCCAAAAGGTTATCAGAAAAATCACGCTATTTTTTTTCATTTTGGACTGTATTTTCATAAAGATTAAAAAATCCGTTCTACTGTTAAAGGCAGAACGGAACTTAGCTAAACAACAAGCCTGAATGTCGTACAGTCAAACTTATTTCCTTTTATTGCCTCACATATTTGTAGCACGTCATCCGATTCGGCGCATCAATCACCAACTCGGTTTTTGTCAAATGCGTAATGTTTTCTTCAACATTGCAGCTTGATTTTGTTACCAAACGTCCATCGGTTGTAATTTGGAAAATGCCTTTGCAGAGTTCATCCGTTTTCAAATCTTTTGTAAATTCGCCAGTCGCTTTGAAATCCAAGATTTCGCTGTTTGTGGTTTTAACCCATGCTGTTTCTTTCATAAAACATGTTGCTGAACAGGGTTTTGTACCAATTTCGGTCAATTGCCATTTACCAACAATTAAGGTGCTATAATCCATTATAGATGTCTCATCGTTAGTGGAATTGGGGTTAACGGCTTCATCGTTTGTTTTGGAACAACTGAAAAGAGTTAAAGAAAAAAGCAAGAAGAAAAAGTGTAACGGTTTCATTTTTTTAAATTTATAAGGTGAAATAATTTAGTTACAAAGTCGCTTTTTTAACGACTAATTGATACAAAACTTACCTTGTTCAATGAGGTTTCAAAAACGGAACTTTCGCTCTGCGGGTATGAGTGTATATTTGGTGGGATTGGGCGGACGGTTGGTTTTTACTGAGGGGGTAAAAATTTGTTCATTTCCAAATTTGCAAAAAATCATCTTTACGGTTGCGCGCCACATTGAGCGTTACACCATTTTGCAACACAACATAGCCACCGTCACCACGCACATATTTGCTAATGCCATTCACATTGACCAAAAAAGAATTGTGAATACGGAAAAATGTCCCCCCCTTCAGTAAATCTTCATACTCCCGCAACGGACGCGATACGAGTATCTTTTCACCATTCATAAAAAACAAAGTCGTGTAGTTTCTATCACTTTCGCAATACAAAATGTCCACAATTAGGCGAAAAACCAAGCCCTCGGTGGTTGGAATAGCCAATTTTGTCAGTTTTGATGTATCCGTAAATTGGGTTGGTAGGTTTTCAATTTGCGCCGTTTGTAAGCGGGTTGTACGGTCGCTTAGGCGGGCAAGGCTTTGGAGGAGTTCTTCGCGCCCAAACGGCTTCAAGAGGTAATCAAGGGCATTAAAACGAATGGCACGAATGGCATATTTATCAAAAGCGGTTGTAAAAACTAAGTGAAAATCGGTGAATAGCAAACGTTCCAGCACTTCAAAAGCATTGAGGTCGCCAAGTTCAATATCTAGAAACACAAGTTCAGGACGATGTGCATCAATCATCTGTACTGCTTCTTTACCAGAGGTTGCGATAGCAATAATTTCACAATCAGGCGCATGTTTTTCAAGTAGGAATTTTAGTTGTGCGCAACTGTCAGTATTGTCTTCAACGATGATAGTTTTCATAATTAGGTTTTTGGTAGTAAAAATAGAAAAATATTAGATTAAATTATTTGAATTGTCATCTTGATAATTTATTTTTTTACAAAAAAAGCCTTTTTTGATAAAATAGTACCCCCTCAGTATTTTACGGCAAAAAAAAGAGGGGAGCAAAACGCCCCCCTCAGTATTTTCAAAGAAATACGGTCATTAACAAGTTTTTTCAGACATTTTATGCTGTATTCTGCTCACGCCATACCTGCGGTGTCACCCCAAACTCTTGTTTAAACGCCCGACTGAAATAAGCAGGGTCATTAAAACCACAATCATAAGCAACGGCTGAAATACTAAAATGAGCATTTTGTATTAATAGTTCTTTGGCTTTCACCAGTCGAACATAACGTATAAAACTATTGGTCGAAAGTCCTGTCAATGCCGTGAGTTTGCGGTGGACTTGTGAAGGACTTAACAATAAATCACGACACAATTTTTCGACATCAAAATTCGCATTGTTTAAATTGGTTTCAATGAATGTTCGAACTTTCAAAACAAAAGTATTGTCTGCATTATTGAGCAAAGGATTGGGTTTCGCTGGTGGTTGAATTTTACCCCCCTCAGTACCCCCAACCCCTGAAGGGGTATTTGCGCTCATAACTGTTGAGCGATAAAACTGTTGCAATTGCTGCCGCAATTCGAGCAGTTTTTTAATCCGCAACAACAATTCGTCTTTGTTAAAAGGTTTCATCAAATACACATCTGCCCCGTGTTCCAAACCTTGCAATTTGCTATCCATATCGGCTTTTGCGGTGAGCATAATGATGGGAATATGACTTGTTCGTTCATCGGTTTTTAAGGTTTGACAGACTTCAAAACCGTCTTTGAACGGCATCATTACGTCTGAAATAATCAAATCAGGCGTTTTGTCAAAAGCCAAATCCTCACATTCCTGCCCGTCTTTGGCGATAAGCAAATTGTAATCTATTGATAAACAAGATGCTATGTAAGCTCGCACATCGGCATTGTCGTCAGCGATGAGAATAAGCGGTTTATCGGTAGTCGTTTCATCATTCTTACTGTTGAGGTACGAAATCCCGATATCTTCGGGAAGGGGGTGTTCTTCTTCATCAATCAAAAGGTTCGTTGCACCATTAATCATTGGCGATTGTGCACTTTCTGTTTTTATCACAGCTACATGGTGAATCGGCAACACGACTTCAAACTCTGTCCCTTTATGGATTTGGCTTTTGACAGAAATCGTTCCGTTCATCAATTTCACCAATTCGCGGGTCAAAGACAAACCGATGCCTGTGCCTTCGCCGTGTCGCGTCGCAGTATCGTCCACTTGATAGAAACGGTCAAAAATATAAGGCAAGTCGGCTTCTGCAATCCCCCTTCCTGTATCTTTCACTTTAAAAGAAAAAGTCTCGTTTTGGATACTGAGGGAGACATAAATATTGCCCCCTTTTGGTGTAAATTTGACCGCATTTGACAACAAATTGGACACAACTTGCTGCAAACGGGTTTCATCATAAGCCATTGTCAATTGTTCTAAATCAGATATAAAATGTATCTGTAAATCTTTGCTTTCTGCCAAAGAATGAAGGCTTTCGACAATGTATTTCAAAAAATTGACCACATCACCTTGTTGATAATGCAAGGATAAATGACCACTTTCTAACTTACTCAAATCCAGCATTTGATTGACAAGGTTGAGCAAATTTTGTCCATTGCGCGTAATCATGTTCAAACCTTCTTTTAAATGTGCGGTCGGTTTTTCCTTTATCTGTTGTGTCATGCCGAGAATGACCGTTAAAGGTGTACGGAATTCGTGGGTGATATTGGTGTAAAGGCGTGTTTTAACATTGTCTAATTCTTGTAAACGGATAGCCGATAAAGACGCTATTTGTTCTTTTTCAATGAGTTGTGTTTGCGTTTCCTTGAGTACTGTTAAAGATTGATTCAAGGCTTCTGTTCGTTCAATAACTTGTTTTTCAAGGGTTTCGTTTTGAATAGCAAGTATTTGCTGTTTTTCCTTTTCTTTTGAAAGATTATCCTCAGAAAGTATTTTTAATTGTGTGACTTGTTTTTGCAACAAACGATTGGAGGAACCATATTCCCAAGCCAATTGCAACGACAACATGATGGGTAAACATAAATCACTCAATATGGAGAAAAATGTTTGGGCAGTTGATATTTCAACATCCGAAAATACACCAAAAGCATTCACAATGGCAATTAGAAACAAAAACACAGAGAGCGGCTGTCCAATAGCTAAAATCCAGTAATTATTGCGGTCTTTTCGATAGCCCAGATATAATATCCTGAATATTTCTATGTAAAAAAGCATATTAAACAAACCTATAAAATTACCAATTACAGGAATTGTCCAGATTAAAATAATAAGAACCACCATAATTAGTACGACTACCCATGAGCGTTTAGGCAATTTTCCATAATACAATGCATAGTAAAATAGTAGCACCGAACCGTTGATTGTTGAAGTACAGCTTTCCCAAACTAAGGTCGTCATACGGCTCAATTCTCCATCAGTAATAAAGGAATCAAGAAACGTTCCGATGAATATAACAGAAAAATGCAATAACCAAATCGCTGCCATCAAACTTGCCACTCTTCGAGGATAAAATATGTAGACGAAGAAAAAGAAAATACTAAATGCCAATGTAAAACTGATAGAAACCATAAAGCGTGCATTGGTAAAGTATTTTTGACTGCTTGATGATATTTGTGACGATATACCCAGACTAAAACCCTTTAATTTGGCTGGAACCCCTGGTAAAAAATGTCTGTGATTAGAATAATAGACTGTCCAATAATGAATAGGGCGATTGTCTGCTATAAAAGCGATAGGGTCTTTGGGTAAATAAGTGGTTTCCAAAGACGATTTATCGCTTACTTTTCCGTAAGTACCCACTTTTACGCCATCCAAATATATCTCGGAGGCACCCCAATGTGCTATCTGAAAATAGAGAGGTTTGTTTTTTAAAGAGTCAGGTATTGTAAATGCTTTCCTAAACCATCCTATGCCGTTCCATTGGCTTGGCGTGCCGTTGGTGTTTTCTAAAGTGATGCAATTTATGGTTTGCCATATACATTGAGCCGTATCAACATTTGGACAATATTCCCAAATAGTATCCAATTGCAGGGTATTGAATTTATCTATAATAAATAAATACTCCTTCTCTTGAAAGTCACTTTGTGCTTGCACATTGGGAGGAATCAAGCAGAATATAGCAAAAATGATGAAATGACGCATAAGGATGTATGTTTAGTATCCATTAAAAAAGTTGTGTACTTATAAAAATCCCATAGTTTTCCTTAAAAACCTTAAAAATCCCATAGCGGTCAAAGTTTGCCCCGAATCCGAAAACATAATTGGAACGCGACAAGCCCAAACGCAAATTCAGATAACTTCGCTCGTGAAAATTTTGCTTCGAATTATGAACATATAAACCTTGTAGTCGCGTGTATAATCCTAATTTCTCGTTGATAGGCGGTTTGTACTCAATTAGTCCGAAAGTTTCAAAATTATAGCTATCGCGCAAATCAAATCTCGGTAAAATCAAAGCGAA
>JAYTUR010000007.1:0-3236 GCA_043744475.1 Saprospiraceae bacterium
TTATGCGAAAAATAACCGCCGATTGGCTTTTCCCTATTTCTTCTGAACCTATTGAAAATGGGGTCATTATCGTTGATAATCAAGGGAAAATTCTTAAAATTGACCATCGTGACCATTATGATGTCGCTTCACTTGAATACTATAAAGGTGTCCTTGTCCCCGGATTCATCAATACCCATTGCCACCTCGAATTGTCGCACATGAAGGGTAAAGTTGCCACCGGTACGACGCTTATTCCGTTCATAACCGGTGTGGTTACGCAACGCGGGGCAGAAGCAGAAGTCATTGCCGATGCCATCGAAAAGGCGGAAAAAGAAATGATGGATGGCGGTATCGTTGCCGTTGGCGATATTTCAAACGTAACAGATACGTTTGCACAAAAAGAAAAAGGCAATTTGCGGTATTATACTTTTGTCGAAATGTTTGATTTTTTACAAGACAACGATGCGGATAGAGAGTTTGAAAAATACAAAGCTGTTTATGAGGCATTGTCGTTGGCAAAAGGCAGTCGTAAAAGCGTTGTGCCACATGCACCTTACTCTGTTTCACCTCGTTTGTTTAAAAAAATCAATGATTTTAATGCAAAAAGCAATACAACAATAAGCATTCACAATCAAGAAACACAACCCGAACAAGACTTGTTTTTGTACGGCAAAGGTGGTTTTTACGATTTCTATGGTTCATTTGGTATCTCTCTCGATACTTTTATACCTTCGGGAAAGACGGCTATTCACTATGCACTCGAAAATTTAGACCCCTCAGTAAAAACGCTGTTTGTGCACAATACTTTGACCTCAAAAGCAGATATTGGCGCAGCGCAAATGTGGTCTGAAAACGTCTATTGGGCAACGTGTCCGAATGCCAATTTGTACATCGAAAACCGTTTGCCCAATTATCAAAATTTCATTGATGACCATGTTCGCATGACGATTGGGACGGACAGTTTGACCTCTAATTGGCAATTGTCTATTTTAGAAGAAATGAAGACGATTCAACGGTTTCAGTCTTACGTGCCGTTCAATATTTTAATCCGTTGGGCAACATTAAATGGGGCACAAGCCCTCGGTTTTGATGACACTTTGGGCAGTTTCGATATAGGTAAAACACCCGGCATCAATCTTTTAGACCTTGAAAGTGATTTTATACTGAGGGGGGATACAATTGTTAAAAAAATCATTTAGTTACTTCATGTTCACGTTTAGGAAACTTCTAAGTGTAGAAAAGTTGTTGTTGTCATAAGGTGCGTAGCACCCATACCGTTTATAGAAAAGTCATAAATACCGATTTCTTTTAAGGTGCGTAGCACCGACACCATTTTTCACTACTTAATCTTTAATCAACATCGGTGACGATGCTACACACCTTAAAAAAAGATGGTATGATAGTTTTTCTATAAACAGGGTCAGTCCTCACGGACTTTTCTGACAGCAACAACTTTTGTACAGTAAGGGGAACTTTTAAAGTTCCCTAAACGTCGTAGTAAACCAATTATCATGTTTAGATTTGAACATCTCGACCATTTTTACGCGTTGGCACTGATTCCAATTTTAACAGTGTTTTTCATTTTCACGCGGCGCAAACGTTTTAAAGCACTCCTGCGCTTTGGAGAAACAGGCTTGGTGAAGCGACTGATGCCACAAGTCTCAAATATCAAGCATCCACTCAAATTTGGTATATTGATGGTGGCTTTTGGGTTATTGGTTATTGCTTGGGCAAATCCTCAATTGGGTACGAAGCGAGAAAAAGCCAAACGCAAAGCCTCTGATGTCATCATCGCTTTGGATATTTCAAACTCGATGTTGTCCGACGATGTGAAACCCAGTCGTTTAGAGTTAGCAAGGGCGTTTACACTCGATTTGGTGCAAGCGCTCAAAGGTGAGCGCATCGGCTCGATTGTTTTTGCGGGCAATGCTTATTTGCAAATGCCTTTGACAACTGACTATGCGGCGGCGGCTATGTTTTTGAAGTCATCCAACCCCGACCAAGCACCAACCCAAGGCACAGCCATCAGCGAAGCCATTGATGTAGCAGAACGGGCTTTTGGCGAAAAAAATAAGGGCAATAAGGTGCTTATTATCATCAGCGACGGCGAAGACCACGATTCTGAAGCCATAGAACGGGCTAAAAAGGCGAAAGACAATGGCTTGATTGTATTCACTGTCGGTGTCGGTTCTACTGAGGGGGGCTTTATGCCGATTGATTTTGGCGGCACAACCGACTATAAACGCGATGACAAAGGGCAACCAATTCGGACAAAACTGAATGAACAAATGCTCAAAGACCTCGCGGCGGCGGCAGATGGGGAGTATTTCAACATCACAACAACAAAAAGTGTGATTGAAGCCTTACAAAACCGCATCGAAAAAGTAGAGAAACGCGAAATGGAATTGCGGTCTTTTAGCGAGTATGAGTCTTATTTTCAATACTTTGTGCTGTTTGCCCTCTTGATTTTAGTGCTTGAATTTATGATGGCTTATAGAAAAAGCGATTGGGAAGAGAAGGATATTTTTAGGGTTTAAAAACAAGGCTTATTTTCCAACATATAACAAAGCGACCTTTTCTTTACTGGGAGGGTCGCTTTGTTGTTTGTTAGAGAATTAGCCGAAATATAATTATTATATGTGTTTCATTCTTATTTAACGTTAAAATAATATTAGGTTCTACATATTTTGATGCAAAAACTCACTACCTTTCCCACATCATTTAAAAATGAGCGCAACAAACATCAATTTGCATCACCAATCACACAAAAAACAACACAATCACACTCATTTAATTCATTTCTTTTATCCGTTCTGACAGTTGAATTTCCACATTTTTTCAATCATCAAACTCTGACTTTAAAGGTCTAACATTTGATGGTTGCCTACTCATTTTACAACACATGCTTTGAAGATAAATCTTATTGCGACCATTTAAGACGTTTCGTTCTTGATTTGTGCGCCATAAGCATTCATCATCGTCACTAATTTTATTAATTACTATTTTTTAACATTTATTAAATCAATCATTATGAAAAGATTTTTTACGCACTTAAAAATTTCAAGTTTTAGCCTTGTGGCTATTTTTGTTTTGCTGGTGGGACAGCTAGGTTGGGGACAGACAAGCTATCTTGGGTTAGATGGCGGATTCGAAGGTAGTGCAACAATAAATAATACTACTGTCCAAACAGCACCCCAGTCTGGCTCATGGACAAAAGCAAATGCCACTCAGACAATTACTAATGAAACTGTATT
>JAYTUR010000008.1:0-3232 GCA_043744475.1 Saprospiraceae bacterium
TAATAAAATTTAGGGGTCAAATAAAAGGTAGGTGATATGAAATCACCTGCCTTTTATTTGACCCCAGTTTTAAAAAGCACATTTAAATATATAGTTGACATTTGTCGCCGCATTTTACCTAAATATCGGCACATGTCCTTTGATATCGTACAAAAAACGCAACTTAGCCGTTTAGTTAAACGTGTATAATTCAAAATGTTTATAATCAACGTATTAAATCGTTTAATAATCAATCTATTATGAAAAAAAGAATACTTTTTTTGCTTGCTTTTACACCCCTCAGTATATTAACCGTTTCGGGACAGGATTTTTATGATATGACCAAAATTCAAGAGATAAAAATCTATTTCACGCAATCCAATTGGAACAGTTTGCTTGTAACCGCCGCTGCTTCGACTGCAGAACCTTATATGGTTTGCCAAAAAGTCATTATCAACGGAACAACTTTCGATTCGGTGGGTGTCAAGTACAAAGGCAATTCAAGTTTCAACGCGACCCGCGTGAAAAATCCGTGGCATATCGAGTTGGACAATGTGAAATCGCAAAATTATCAAGGCTACAAGGACATCAAATTGTCCAATATCTTTTCTGACCCTTCGTGTGTGCGGGAAGCATTGAGTTATGAATTGATGCAACCTTATACCAACTTGCCCCGCGCCAACTACGCCAAAGTATGGGTCAATGACGTATTAATCGGGCTTTATACCAATACAGAAGCAATTACTAAAACTTTTTGTAAAAATCATTTTCCTTCTTCGGGCGGCAATATTTTTGTAAAAGGCACACCACCTTCGCTGCAGGGTGGCAGTGGAGGGGCTTCATCTTTGGCTTATTTAGGAACAGATTCAAGTTTGTACTACAAATCTTATGAAGTTTATTCCGATTATGGTTGGAAACAATTGATTCATTTATGTGATACTTTGAACAATAAAACATCTGAAGTAGAAAAAATTTTGGATGTTGACCACACTCTTTGGATGTTGGCTTTCAACATTCTTTTTGTCAATTTGGACAGTTATACAGGCGCATTTACGCAAAACTATTATCTCTGGCGTGACGACAACAACCGCTATAGCCCAATTATTTGGGATTTAAATATGGCTTTCGGTGGTTTCCCGGGCGGTACGGGTGCGGGTGGTACTTTGGATAGTTTGGGTATGGCGAAACTATCGCCGTTCCTCCATGAAACCAATGCAGCTAAACCATTGATTTCTAAACTTTTAACCAATGACCGCTTCCGTAAAATGTATATTGCCCATATAAGAACGATGAATAATGAAGCGTTCAAATCGGGTAAATACCGCGCACGCGGCGAAGCGATACGCACCATTATTGACGCAGCCGTTCAAGGCGACCCCAATAATTTGAGTACTTATGCCTTATTTAAAACCAATTTTTACTATGGCTCAACAGGTGGCGGACCTGGACCTGGTGGCGGTGGTACGCCTGGCATTGTCAGTCTTGTTGAAAACAAAATCAAATACCTCGACACATTGGCAGTTATGAAAGCCGTACCGCCAACGATTTCTAATATTACGACAACGCCAAACGTGCGCCTCAATGACTCCGTTTGGGTGACAGCGAGAGTCACAGGACACGTCGCAAATGGCGTTTTGATAGGTTATCGCTTAAAAAACAGCGATTTTTTCAAGCGCGTTGTGATGTATGATGATGGTTTACACAAAGACGGCGCTGCCAATGATGGCGTTTTTGGTATCGGTTTTAAACTCCTCAATTCGTCAATAGAATATTATATTTGGGCTGAAAATGCCAATGCGGGTATTTTTTCTCCCGAACGTTCGGAGCATGAATATTACAGTATCAACGCCAGCCGTATTGCAAGCGATATTGTCATCAATGAATTTATGGCTTCCAATATTTCAACTGTTAAAGATGAATTTAACCAGTATGATGATTGGGTCGAGCTCTATAATAAAGGCACACAAGCGGTTAACATCGGTGGTTATTATATTACAGATAACCCTTCAAACTTGACAAAATGGACTTTTCCTGCCAATACAACCATTCCTGCAGGCGGTTATTTGATTGTTTGGGCAGATGAGGACAGCAGCCAAAATTCGGCAGGTAAGTTCCACGCCAATTTTAAACTCACAAAAAGTGGTGAATTCCTTGCATTATTGAATAATTCAGGTCAATTATTGGATAGTTTGACTTTTGGCGCACAAATTGACGATAGAAGCTATTCGCGGATTCCAAACGGAACAGGCAATTTTGTGATTAAAGGTTCTACTTATGGTAAAAATAATGAATCACCAAACGCCACAAGTGACTTTGAAAATGTTGGAAAAATCACTCTTGCACCCAATCCGACAACAGGTGAATTAACAATTTCAACCGATGCTGGCTCCTTCAGTAATTTGTCAGTTTTTAACAATATTGGACAGTTGATGACATCAATAAAAGGCATTGACAATCAACAATATACGTTGAATTTATCCAATTTTCCCAATGGTTTTTATTTTATAAAAATTGGAAAAAATACGGTTAAAAAAGTGGTGCTTCAACGATAATTTTGACCACTGATGGACTGATACGGCTAATTTACACTGATTTAGATTCTTTCAGAATGAAAAAAATCAGCGTAAATCAGCCGTATCAGCCGTATCAGTCCAATCAGCGTTCAAATCAAATATTCAAAAATGTATGTTCGACTTATCTAACCTAACCTATCCAATTCAGCACAAACAACGTCATTGACGCTCGTCGCCTTTGCCTCGCTTATGTCTTTGGGCCTGTCGCTTTTGTTGGTGTTTACCTACGAAAAAACGTCGCGCGAAGTCGCTCGACCCGACCATTACATTCAATCACTTTTGCTGTTTGCCATCGTTACGACAACAATTATGCAATCCATTGGTGACAGTTTGGCGCGCAGTTTTGGTATTTTTGGTGCGTTAGCCATCATCCGTTTTCGCTCGCGCATCAGCAACCCACGCGATGTGGCATTTGTATTTGCGACCATGGCTGTTGGTATTTCATGCGGTGTGCATAGTTTTGTGAATGGCATGATTGGAACCTTACTTTTTTGCATCGTTGTTTTTATGTTGCGATTGACACCTTTCAGTAAAAAACAGAGTTTAATAGGTAATTTGCGCTTCGACGTACCCGAAGGTTCAAACGATACCGCTGCCGTTCAAGCGTTGGTCAAACAATATGCACGTTCATTTTCACTCAAAGGATACCGCATTTTTTTTGATAATGAAAAACGACAAGG
>JAYTUR010000009.1:0-3225 GCA_043744475.1 Saprospiraceae bacterium
AAAATCCCACACATCCTAGTTCAAACAATCAGAAGTGCATACCACCTTGCTGCAATTTATCCTCGTAACCCCGCATATTGTACGTCAAACTGAGCATAAAGTACCGTGCTAAAGTCTGTGCTGTATTGGTAATCACGTAGTTTTGCGTACCATTTTGTGTGATACTGACTTGTTTATTGAGCAAATCAAAAGCCGCAAGGCGCATTTCTAATTTATTGTCTTTCAACAACAAACGGCGCACGGAGAGGTTCCAAATCGGCACTTTTTGGTCAAAGCCAAAACGTTCATTTTTGTAAGCGGCATAATTGAAGTTCGATTCAAGGTAAAATTTCTTTGCAAAATTCCATTTCACACTGGCATCAACCGATTGATTCCGAATCTTTTGGTTTTGCTCTTTTTGAATCGAATATTCGATATTGTTTAAACGAATATTGCCACGCAAGCCCAAAATCAACTTTTGATTCGGTGTCAAATTAACGCCTAAACCCATATTTTCGCCATTATTTGACGTTTCATTCAAGATATTATTGATTTTTGAAGGCGTTTTGCTGAAATTGATACCGCCACTTGCATTTAACGTCAACTTTGTTTTTATAATCGGATAATTCATCCAAAGCCCTGAACGGATGGTTTGACCACCCGACAAATTCTCTGGTTTGGTCGTCGTCCGAATGCCTATTTTATCAATATTTTCGATGGTTTGGTTATACACAATCTGGTCATCAAATTTGCTGTAATCCACACTCAAATTGATGTTAGAAAAATTAGCAGGATTCCAATAATTGAAATTCACCCCCGTATTATGGCTGCGTTCTGGTCGTAAATCAGGGTTTCCCTCAGTCCGAAATGCTGGATTATTGACATTCGGAATGGGTTGTAAATCATTCAATTGTGGCTCACGGACACTGTAACCGTAATTAAAATTGACGTATTTGTTCTTCGGCAACTCAATATTGGCTGTAAGATTAGGTGTCCAATTGAAATAATCCCTTTTTATCGGTGCCGTCAACAAAGGCAAATTCTCGTCTATCGAATATTTACCATTCAAATTCAATTGTTGCGCCGCCAAACCTGCGGTGATATTAACGCCTTCGTAAGCATAACGAATACTCGAACCTATGCGATTGAATTGAACATTATTGTCATAAAAAACGCTCAAATTATCCACTCGTTCATTGTTCTTTTCAGGGTTTTGAACTTGCCGATTGACTTGATTATTCGTATTGCTAAAATTGTAAAAACTTTCCCAAAAGAACTTTTTTGATAGCGGTTCGGTGTATAAAACGCTGGATTTCAATTGTTTTGTTGTGTTAGCATTCGTATTGAGTTGCCGTACTTGTTCCGTAAATGTTGTGGCTTGAAAAAATTTATTGATAGAAAAAAGATTTTCTGTCCCATCTGTATTACTGTTGTTATAGCCACTACTTAAAGCCAATGAACGACCTTTCTTTTTGAATTTATGACGGAAAATAGCGGCACTTGTGAAACGCAAAGCATTGAGGTCGTTGCCATTATTCAAGTATAATGAATTGGTATTGATATTATTTCTATTTGTAAAAAGCTGATTTTGAAGGGTAGCGCCATTGTTTTGACTAAAACGCAAATTGCCTTTAACAATCATGGTATTAGTTGAATCAAACTCATGTTCAAAACGGGCGGCAACGCTGTGATTGCTTCTAAAGTCTGATTTACCAGTTGTATCTGTGCTGTAAAAACTGCTGTCTTTGAGGAAGGTTTGACGCTTAGAAAATTGATCGAGATTGAGCTGTGTTTGGTTATAAAAATAGCTCGAACTCAACTTCGTTTTTTTGTTGTCATAATTATAGTTGACACCACTGCCCGCATTTTTGGTGAAGCCACGACCATCGAAATTATTGAAAGGAATTTCGCTGTCATCAGATGAAAAATAGCGGTAATTGCCACCACTATTGAAGCCAAAGTCACCATTATCGTTGTTATTAAAAGAGTTTTGCCCTTTAAATTCGCCATAATCCTCCCAATTCACGCCTGTTTGATTGATATTATTGGCAAAGCCCAATACTGAAAATTGCTCTTTTTTATTGAAACGGTTGTAGTTGCCCCTTGCCGCCCATCTGTCCGATGTACCTACGGCGGCAGATAATTTGCCAAACGCCCCTTTTTTGTATTCTTCTTTGAGTTCCAAATTCATGGCTTTGTCCTTTTTGCCATCGTCAATGCCCGTCAATTTGGCTTGTTCCGATTTTTCGGTAAACACCTGAACTTTGGAAATAATGTTGGCATCAAGGTTCTTTGTGGCAGCTTTGGGGTCATCGCCAAAGAAAGTTTTGCCATCGACATAGAGCTTTTTCACGTCTTTACCTTGTGCCTTGATATTGCCATCTGCATCAACGTCAATGCCAGGTAAACGGCGCAATAAATCTTCAACGGTCGAGCCTGGCGGCACTTTAAAAGACGAGGCATTGTACTCAATCGTATCACCGCGAATACTGAGCGGGGCTTTGGCGGTTTTAATCACCACTTCGAGTAATTCTTGTGTTATCGGCTTACTTTTTATTTTTCCCAAATCAATGCGTTCAGATACTGAGGGGGCTAAATATTGTTGATAGGGTAGGTATCCAACATACGAAATTTTGAGCAAATAAGGTGTATTTTTAATGTTTTTGAAAGAAAATGCTGCTTTATCATCACTTCGCGTGAAATTGATAAGGGCAGAATCTTTCGGATTCAACAACATAACCGTTGCAAACGGCAAGTCTTCGCCGAGGGTATCTGCGATGACACCTTGAATCGTAACCTTAGATGGATTTTGTGAAAAAACAACCTGTGTTAAAAGGAGAAAAACAAAAAGTGATTGAAGTTGCTTCATTTTGAAGTGCGTTAAAGTGGTTTAGTGAATAATGGGAAGGAAGAGCATTCCATCTTTTGGTTTTCATACGAAAAATATAATGACATTTAAAAATGTAAAATGTTGTCTGATATTGAATTTAACAGTCAAATTACTGAGGGGGTGCTTAAAGGCGAATTGTTTTACGAAATCTTCAAGATTTCGTAAAACGCGATAAATCAGGATGTTGAACAATTTAGGGCATTGCAAAAAAATACCATTTCTAAAATTTCTTTAGCAAAAGTCCGTCAGGACTGAAACCGTTTATAGCATCATACATCAAGTCAATGTTTAAGGTGCATAGCACTGTCTCCGAATTTGTATTTTAATATGAAAAAACAGGGTGACGGTGCTACGCA
>JAYTUR010000010.1:0-3222 GCA_043744475.1 Saprospiraceae bacterium
TTATAAGCAGCATTACGAATACTGAGGGGGTATTTTAAAAATTTAAATCTTAATAAAAAGCCGCTTTCGATACATCCAAAACAAAATCAGCCATTCAAATAACAATATGAAAAAGCCGTGTATCAAAGGCGCGTAAGCTGTGCCAAATACAGCAGCGTACTGTTTACCCAAATGAATTTTCAACGACGAACTGATAAATCCATCAATCGTATGCGCCATGACGTAAGCAGCAATCGAGTTTGCCCCAATTACAATGAGCGGGAAATACCATTTTGTGGTTTTCAAAACATCAATAATCCAATAGAAAAAAGCCACAAAAAAGAAACAGCCGCCACCACTGAACAACGTCCAAGTGGGTGTCCAAATCCGTTTGACATTGGGACAAATATTAAAAGCCGTTAAAAACCATGCTGCTAATATTAATGAACCACCAACAATGATAAATTGCTTAATTTTATCATTGTATAAACTATTGTTTTTCAATATCTTACCTGCTACTAAACCTAAAATCATCGTGCCCAAAGTCGGTATAAAACTCAATGTTGCATAGCCGCCGCCATTGAATAAAAACGGTGAAGAACGCGGAAAAAAATTCAAAAACCAACGGTCGAATGCCCAAGCCATATTCGTATTTTTGTTCCAATGCGCCGCAAAACCCTCTAAATTATAGACCCAATCTACGGTAACGCCTGTTTGCGCATAATCAAAGCCATCAGTTGGCAACGGGTACAGAGCGAACGCTAAAAAATAACCAGCCAATAGAATAACTAAACTGAATAGTTGAACATATAAAGTCCTAAAACCCAATAAAAACAAGAAAAAATACCCCAAACCGATTTGCGTCAATGTATCTTCAAACGTAAAATTAGTCTGTTGCGCGTGCATGGAACGTAGAAAAATGCCCAATAAAATCAATATCCAAGACCTTTTGAATGCGTGCCACAACATCTGCGATTGCGATTGTCCTTTCGCAATCCGACTCGCTATCGAATACGGTAACGCAACGCCCACTAAAAACGAAAACGAAGGCTGTATCATATCATGCAACGAACAACCGACCCATTCGACATGGCTTTGGTGCCACGACAAAAAGTGCCAAAAATCACTTTCGGGCAGTGCTTTTGATACTTTTTCAAAGGATAACACTTCGCCCATCATCAATAACATGACAAAACCGCGAAAAGCATCAATCGAAGCCATACGTTGCGGCTTTGTTAAAATCGTTAGTTTATTCTCCATTCGTTTTTCGTTTTTTATTGCTTTTATACTGAGGGGGTCATTTTGCCTTCGCCAAAAATGCCAATGCCTCTTTATCGTTATTATGAACCGTATTTCTCATAACTCCGAAAGAGTTGAACAAAAAATGCTTCGTTATACCGTTCAACTCCTTCGGAGTTGTGAGAATATCCTTTATTTTGACCCCCGAATTCTCATTCGGGGCTATTCATGTTCAACGCTTTCAGCTTTTTCAGAATTTATGGATAATAGACAATATTTTAAATTCCATTAAATCTAATATATTCAAAATCAATAGTTTAGTTCATTTATTTTCAGCGTTGGATTCATCATATAGGTCAGCATCGAGTTGTCTTTCATCACTTCCACGACCCTAAAACCTTTATAATCCGTACCCCAATTGCCGCCGATATGGGCATCAAAAAGGAAAGGCACATTGCCGACCATTCTCACGCCGTCTTGGTCGTGTTCATGCCCATGAAAAACCGCTTTGACGTTGGGATATTTTTTGATTAATTCAAAAAAAGCAGGTGTGTCAATGCCGTTTGCTGTCCATTTGGCTTGTGGAATGTGTATGAAAATGAACACATTTTTGCGCTTTTTATGGGTTTCCAATTTTGATTGCATCCAATCTAAATCAGGCGATAGGTATTTGCCTGCTTCGTTGGAAGTATCGCCGAGCAAAATGGCATTTTTTTTAATCACAACATCGTGGTTGAGCGGCATTTTCCAGACCTCATTCCAATGTTCGGCATTCACCATGTCGTGATTGCCGCGGGTGACATAATAAGGCATGGTCAAAACGTCGAGTTTCTGTTTGGTCACAGCAAGTAAAGGCTTTTCGTTGTGAATAATATCGCCATTGATGACACAAAAATCTAAGGCTTGCTGCTTGTGAAAAGCATTGATTTGCGCCGTTACGGTATCAAAAAGCACATCAAACTCCGTTTTAGGTTGACCATAATGGGCATCGGAAGCAACGGCAAAGCGCAATTTCACTTTTTTACGCTGTTCATAAACCTCAGCGGCTGAAAGAGATTGCAAGTCGCCACTCAGTAAAATTGCTGAGGCCAAAGACATATTTTTGATAAAAGAGCGACGTGTTATGGTCATATTATTAGTTTTTAAGATGAATATTTATCGCTATAAAATTGCAGAGATACCCCTCAGTACAAAGATGGTTTTATAGCCCTTTTTTAGCTTCGCTAAATTAGAATAGATTTTTGGAAATGAGAAAAATAGAGCTAAAAGATTTCAGATTGGATGTTTATGAACGAAAAAAGGACAGTTGCGGTTGCAACTATCCTTTTTTGTATTTTTAAAGTAGAACGGATTTTAATCCGTTCTACTTTATACATCTACTTCAATTTGTCCTTTAACGATGTCTTCAAATGTTTCGCGTTCTCTGACGAGGTGCGCTTTGCCGTCGTACACCAATACTTCAGGTGGTCGGAAACGGCTGTTGTAGTTTGAAGCCATCGTAAAACTGTAAGCACCCGCATTTTGGATACCCAGAATATCCCCCTCAGTAATTTGAGGCATTTCGCGGTCTTCTGCAAAATTATCTGTTTCGCAGATGTAACCGACGATATGGTATAACTTCTTGTCTCCCAATGGATTAGATACATTGAT
Organism: Saprospiraceae bacterium; assembly: GCA_043744475.1. GTDB lineage: Bacteria > Bacteroidota > Bacteroidia > Chitinophagales > Saprospiraceae > JAAFJT01. The sequence continues at coordinate 2,869 of JAYTUR010000010.1, forward strand.
GATTTCATGGTAAGCATCGTACATCATCGGACGAATAAGGTGATTGAGACCTGAATCCACATGCACAAAGGCAATAGATGGATTTTGTTTGATAACCGTCACATTGACGAGCAGCGTGCCACACTGCGCGACGAGGAACTTGCCTGGCTCCCAAACGAGTTCAATCTCACGACCATATTTTTTACAAAAAGCGTTGAAACGCTCAGAAACGGCAGCACCGACTTTGGGCATATTTGTCCCTTTTTCATCAGGTTTATAAGGCACTTTGAAGCCGCCACCGAGGTCAATATATTGCAAATCGGGGAAACGATGCGCCGCCTCAAAAATCAATTCAGAGACTTGTAAAAACGTTGA
>JAYTUR010000011.1:0-12622 GCA_043744475.1 Saprospiraceae bacterium
TATCAGGAGTTTGGCAATATGAAAGAAAGGATAAAACAAAATACGCTTGAAAATGGCAAATTAGAAACAGCTAAGGCGATGACACATGAAAATGTTTTGACAGCTATTCAAGTCGCAGAAATAACACGCCTTTTCACATTTGACAATAATCGGCTCGAATTCGCCAAATTCGCTTACGACTATACTTATGACCGTGAAAACTTTCTCGTTGTCAGTGATGCACTGGCTTTTCAGAAAAATCGTGAGGATTTGCAACGCTTCGTGCAGCAAAAAAGATAAGATAAAAAAATATAGAAAACTACATGCGTGAAGATGCGGGGCGTTAATAAATGCCTCGCATTGTTTGTTTTTGTCGTTTAATTTCCGATGTTTGTAAAGTATATTTCATACCTTCCCTTTTCTGGACTTCATTTGTTCTTCAAAGCTAATTTTGGATAAATCATTCAATTTCAACACTTTTTTTAAAAATATTAAAGATATTATTTAATAAAACTTTATTTCAAAAAATGAAAAAACTAGCATTTCTTTTCTTATTCGCAACTTTAGCAATCACTTCACAGGCTCAAACAGCTGATGACATCGTAGGTAAGTACCTCAAAGCCATCGGTGGTGCCGATAATTGGAAAAAACTCGATGCACAAACCATGACGGGTTATGTGGTCGTGCAAGGCATGAACATTCCTTATACAGCGATGCAGGCGCGTCCGAATTTGATGTATAGCTCAGGCGAATTTCAAGGACAAAAATTTATTGAAGCTTTCGACGGTACGGTAGCTTGGACGCAAAACCCGTTTGCAGGTATGGCTAAACCGACTAAAAAAGATAAAGAAGAAACGGAGCAAGCGGCGAAAGAACCGTTTGAAGATGACTTAATTGACTATGCAACAAAAGGACATGCCCTTGAACTTGACCCCAAACAAGAGGAAATGGACGGTGTAAAGTGCTACAAAATCACCATGAAACGTAAGCAAGGCGACGAAAAAGTCTATTTCATTGATGGTGAAAACTATGTTACTGTTTGCGTACGCAGTTTTGCACAAACGGGTCCTGCAAAAGGTCAAGCCGTTGAAACCTATTTGAGTGACTACAAAGAAGAAAAAGGCTTAATGATGCCGCACACTCTGGAAACTAAAATGGGCGGACAAACCGTTGTAACTATCAAAATGGAAAAAATCGAAGTCAACCCAACCATTGACAAAAAGATATTCTCTTTTCCTGAGAACTAATTTTAGATGAAAGTTGTGTTAAAATCCTACTGTTTCTCTGACTGAAATGGTGGGATTTTTTCTTTTTGACATAACACAAGGGCTAAAAATTGCGTTTTATTCAAAAAAAATATCTATTTTACATAAAAAAACATCAATGACTAAAATTACATCATTCGTTAAAAGCCATTTGCCAACGAATATACCCCCTCAGTATCGCATCATTACGCTGCTCTTTTTTTTCCTTTTTGCAACAATTTTACCTTCTTGTCGGGTGAAATCAGGATGTGCATCAAGTCAAAAAAACTATACCAATAACATGGAACGAACTAAAAAACGAGGCAAAACTGCGTTGTTTCCAAAATCCATGAGCAAGAAGATAAAACATTAATCTATTAGTCAGCAGTCATTGTTCACTCGTCTATCGTTAGGCAATGACTATTGACTAATCAATATTAATGACTATTTTATTTTGAAATTTCAAAAAATCATACTACTTTTGTGGTATTAAATCGCTCGGGGAAGAGGGAACGTGTTGACACCGTTCCCTCTTTCGTTTTTTATCACTGGTTTAGACTGATTTTTTTGATTGTTATGATTTTAGATTTTCTGCGAAAATTTTTATTAAAAATCCAAATTATCAGTATAAATCCGTCTAAATCTGTGGTTGTCATAATAATCCGTCTAAATCTGTAATTGTGATAGAAGAACAAATAAAAGAATGGCTGCACGCAAAGTTTGAAGAGCCTGAATACAGCGACTGTTTTCTCATTGAATTAAGCATTTCGCCTGCAAAATTGGTAGATATTATCATTGATGCCGACGAAGGGGTCAAATTTGAGCAATGCCACCGCATCAGCCGACACATCGAAAACCTCTTGGATACTGAGGGGGGGCTTGGCGAGGAATACACACTCGAAGTTGGTTCTCCTGGGTTGAGTCGGTCGTTGAAGTTACCGCGTCAATATCCTCGCAATATAGGACGCACCTTTGAGGTTACAGATACTGAGGGGGGTAAAACCGTCGGTGTTTTGACTGCTGCCGATGCTGAAAAAATTACATTGACTTATGAAGACGTGCGTAAAGAAGGGAAAAAGAAGATAAAGGAAACAGTGGTGAAGGTATTGCCGTTTGATAAGGTTAAATCTGCGTTTGTGCAGGTGAGTTTTAAATAATTGATTTTCACTTAACAAAATATATAATAACTAAATCATAAAAAGCTATGATGAATCTCGTAGATAGCTTCGGCGAATTTAAAGAAGGAAAAAATATAGACCGTGCGGCACTGCTGCGGGTTTTGGAAGACGTTTTCCGTACTTTGATTAAAAAGAAATATGGCACAGACGAAAACTTTGACGTAATCGTCAATGCACAACGTGGTGACTTGGAACTGTGGCGCGTCCGCGAAGTTGTGCCTGACGGTGAGGTCACTGACGAACGGGCGCAAGTATCCGCTTCGGAAGCCAAAGCCATTGATGCGGACTACGGCATCGGTGACGAATGTTATGAGCAATTGACGCTCGAAGAATTTGGTCGCCGTGCCATTCAAGCAGCTCGTCAAACCTTGATTTCAAGGATTATGGACTTAGAAAAAGACGATATTTTCAAGAAATACTCTGAACGTGTCGGCGATTTGGTCGTCGGTGAAGTCAGCCAAGTTTTGAAAAAGGAAATTCTTGTTTTGGACGACAGCACGGGTAATGAAGTTATGTTGCCACGTACCGAGATGATTCGTGGTGATTTCTATCGTAAAGGCGATGCCGTGAAAGGTATCATCAGCAAGGTGGAAATGAAAAACTCAACACCTGTCATCATTATGAGCCGGACTGATGAGAAATTCCTTGAAAAATTGCTCGAACAAGAAGTACCTGAAATCGAAGACGGTGTCATTACCATCAAAAACATCGTCCGTTTGCCGGGCGAAAGAGCGAAAATTGCCGTCGAATCTTATGATGACCGCATTGACCCTGTTGGGGCGTGTGTGGGTATGAAAGGTTCACGTATTCATGGTATTGTGCGCGAATTGCGCAATGAAAACATTGACGTGATTAATTTCACAACTAATTTACAACTCTATATTCAACGGGCTTTAACACCTGCGAAGGTGAGCAGCGTTGAAATTGACATGACGACCATGCGTGCAGCCGTTACTTTGAAATCAGAACAAGTATCGTTGGCGATTGGTAAATCAGGTACAAATATCAAATTGGCTTCAAAACTGACGGGTTTTGAAATTGACGTATTCCGTGAAGATGAAGAAGTGGAAGTTGACGACGTTGACCTCGACGAATTCAGAGACGAACTCGAAGGTTGGGTTGTTGATGTCCTCAAACGCATCGGTTGCGATACGGCAAGAGACGTTTTGAACTTGAAACCTGAAGAAATCGTTCGCCGTTCAGACCTCGAAGAGGAAACGGTGTTGGAAATCGTCCGTATCTTATCTGCGGAGTTTGAGGAAAGTTGATTTTTCAAGAAGATAGATGAAAAAACGCCCCCCCCTCAGTAAACGCTGTCGTATCTACACAATTTTTTTTGCCCAAAAAAGCATGTCGTTCACTCGATATGCTTTTTTTGCAAAAAAAATTGTGTAGATACGACAGCCTTTACTGAGGGCGCGTTTTTTATAAAATGCTATGAATTGATTTATTATCAACCTTTTGAGCGAAGCCGAATAACGGGACAAATACATTCCTCCAACGAAATACCGCCGTGTTGAAAAGTATTGCGGTAGTAATTATTGTAATGATTGTAGTTGTTCGGATAAAGGAAAAAAACGTCTTCTTTCGCAAAAATAAAGGTTGAACTCACATTCGGACGTGGCAAACCTGCCACTTTCGGGTCTCTCACTTCAAGGACGTGACGTTTGTCGTATTGCAAATTACGTCCAACTTTATAGCGCAAATTGGTTGTTGTTTCCTTGTCTGCAACAACTCTTGAAGGCGTTTTTACGCGAATCGTGCCGTGGTCGGTTGTAACAAAAAGGCGTACATTTTTACTTGCCAACTTTTGCAAAGCGGCATAAAGTGGTGAATTTTGAAACCATGAACGCGTCAATGAACGGTAAGCCTTTTCGTCTCCTGCCAATTCTTTAAGCACTTCCATTTCCGTTCGGGCATGGCTTAACATGTCAATAAAATTATAGACAATGACCGTAAAATCGTTGTTTAAATAATTTAAAACATTGTCTTCCAGTATTTTAGCATTGGCAACATTGGTGATTTTCACGTAGTCAAATTTCCACGATTTGCGTTGTATTTTCTGAATATTTTCTCCTAACAAGTCGGCTTCGTACATGTTTTTACCGCCTTCGTCGTTATCGTTAAGCCACCATTTCGGGTAACGGGCTTCAATATCGGCGGGCATCATACCTGCAAAAATAGCGTTGCGGCTGTATTGCGTTGAGGTCGGAAGAATAGCGTAAAAAGTGTCTTCATCTTCGATGCGGAACATCTCCGTGATGATGGGTTCAATCACTTTCCATTGGTCATAGCGCAAATTATCTAACAGTAGCATGACTGAGGGGGTATCGTCGCCGACATGAGGGAATATCTTGTTTTTCAATAAGTTATAACTCATGGTCGGTGCGGAATCGCGTTTCGTACCCAACCAATCGAGGTAGTTTTTGACGATGTATTTTGAAAACTCCGTATTGGCTTCCGCCTTTTGAGTCGCCAAAATTTCAGCCATATTGTCACCACCACTCGCATCGAGGCGCAACTCCCAACCGATGAGTTTTTTATAGACATCTACCCATTCTTCATGGTTCAAACCGCTTTGAATTTGCATAAAAAGCTCCCGAAACGACTGCTGATAGCTTTGCATGGTACGCTCAGACACAAGGCGTTTGTTGTCAATAATGCGCTTCAAAGACAATAAAATTTGGTTTGGATTGACGGGTTTGATGAGATAATCCGCGATTTGTTGCCCAATAGCGTCTTCCATGACGTGCTCCGCTTCGTTTTTCGTAATCATCACGACGGGCAAATTAGGTTGCACCGCTTTGATGCGTTCTAGTGTTTCAAGACCGGTAATACCAGGCATTGATTCGTCCAAAAATACGACATCAATATCGCGCGATTGCTCACATTCTTCGAGGGCATCGTAGCCATTAGAAACGGTTACGACTTCATAGCCTTTTTTTTCAAGGAAAAGTTTATGCGGTTTCAGGAGGTCAATTTCGTCGTCCGCCCACAATATTTTAATTTTATCCATAAAAAGATTAGTAGTTATTTGATGAGAGAGTTGATTTAACTCGTTTCATCTGTTAACGCAGATTAAACACAAATATTAGTTTTGAATAAAAAACAAAAGATTCTTTATGAATTTACTTTATAAAAATGAAGTTTTTTCTTAAAACTAAACCTTACATGACCTTAAATATCTTATATAGTTCAAAAAAAATAAAACTGTTGAACCATATAAGTTGAATTATTTTGCGTTAATAATTGAATATCAATATTTTAAATTCCAATATAATGGACAAGTTATTCTGCCTATACATTGTTAATATAAAAAAGACCCCTCAGTATCCGTTTGATTGAGGGGTCTTTTTTTTGGACCACTGATTAGACTAATGTGACAGATTGAATATTATACGTTTAGCAAACTTTTAAAGTTTCTTAAACGTAAGCGTAATGAACGTTGTACTAAAAAGCAAATAATTGCAAATGAAAAAAAATCAGTGAAAATTAGTCGTCAAAACGAATTTAAAACGGCAAATCGTCTTCTCCAACCGTTTTGAAAGGCTCGTCTGCCAATGTTGGAAAATCGCTGCTTGGCGGCGGTGTTGCTGAAGTAGCCGCTTTCTGAACTTGCTGAACAGGTTTTTCAGATGCCGTTGCAGTTGTGGTGTCCCCGCTTGATTTTTCGATGCGCCAACACGTCAAATTCGTAAAAAATTTGCCTTGCCATTCCCGTCCGTTTAGGTCAAAATGGACTTTAATTTCTTCTCCTTCATTATAATTTTCCAAAAGTTGGCAGCGGTCTTGCGTCAATTGGAACTTGATAAGTTGTGGATAATTACCTTCGGCGAATTCTAAAACGAACTCACGGGTTTGAAAAGTAGGAGATTTGCTCTCCGAAGGGAATTTTTTATACAGTTTGCCGACTATCTCAAAGGACATATTTTGATTGATTATTGATTATTAACGATTGATTATTTCCTAAAATGTGCCCAAAGGTAAAATTAAAAAACGCAAAAACGACCACTTTTTACAGGCTTTTCAGCAAAACTTGATTGATTTTTTTGACCATGCGCGGTCCTTCATAAATCAACCCTGTATAAATTTGAACCAAATCCGCCCCTGCCGCCAATTTTTCCAACGCATCTTCGCCCGTCTGAATGCCACCTACACCTATAATAACCATCCCTTTTTGTTTTGTGTTTTTTCTTAAATAACGAATCACTTCCGTCGAACGGCTTTTGACAGGCATACCACTCAATCCACCCATTTCTATACTGAGGGGGTCATTTTTGATCAATTCCCTTGAAATAGTTGTGTTTGTAGCGATAATACCGTCCAATTTGTTGTTTTCAATGATTTCTAAAATGTCATCAAGTTGCGCTTCATTCAAGTCAGGCGCAATTTTCAACAACAACGGCTTCGGTTTCGCTTTTTGTTGATTGAGGTTTTGAACGTGTGCCAAGAGTTGATTCAAAGGTTCTTTGTCTTGCAAAGCCCTCAAATCAGGTGTATTCGGCGACGAGACGTTGACCACAAAATAGTCCACATGGTCAAAAAGCGCAACAAAGCAGATTTCATAATCACGAAACGCTTCCTCATTGGGTGTTACCTTATTTTTACCAATATTACCTCCAATAATGACCCCCTCAGTATTATTATATGTTTTTCGATATTCCTTAAGCCTTTCCACCAATTTATCAACACCTTCATTGTTGAAACCCATGCGATTTATCAAAGCATCATAGTCAGGCAAACGGAAAAGACGTGGCTTCGGATTGCCGTCTTGGGGCTTCGGCGTGACTGTTCCAATTTCTATAAAACCGAAGCCCAAATAGGCTAAATCGTTGACATACTTGCCATCTTTATCAAAACCTGCCGCCAATCCAACGGGGTTTGGAAAGGTCAGACCCATGATTTGACGTTCTAATTTAGGGTCGTTTGGCACATATAACTGCTTAAAAATCCATTTCCCGAAGGGCAAACTCAATGCAAAACGAAACAGGCGCATGGTCGTATAATGCGCTTTTTCAGGCGATATTTGGAAAAAAAGGGGTTTGAGTAAGAGTTTATACATAAAACAGATTTTTAAGATAAAACAAGAGTAATGGGTTAAAAAGTTATATAAATATGGAATTGAATTCCATATTTACATAACTTTTTCACAACAATAATTGTTTGTGCCGCTTCAAAAGCACTTCCAATGCTTCAAAAGACTCCTCATATTCCCAATACATCAAACGCCCGTGTGAGCCTGAGACTAAGATGTATTTGTCAGAAATAGACTGAATACGACTGACGGCAACGATTTTGACCATTGGTTTCTCAATCGTAACCGTTTCAACAATTTCTTTATTGTTGTCATCGTAACCATGAACGATGAGGTAATTACCTGTTGTGATTTTTATGAACATTGTGCTGTTTTTCAAATTATACTGAGGGGGGTAAAACAAGTTTAGGAAATTTTTGAAATTTCCTAAACTTGAAAAAAGCTACTGTAAAATATTATCAATCAATATTTTAGGACTATCTTTCAAGTCCGTTGTCGCATTAATCAAACGTGCTTCAACGAATTTTGATACATCTTTTGGTCGTAAATCAACGGCTTCAATTTTGTTTTCTGCTAATAATTGCGCTCGTTTTATTCCTGCTAAAAGGGGCGTAGAAGGCGTAACCCAATGCCCTGTTTTGTCTTTAAAAACAATATTGGCATAAGTCGTATCAGTCAAAAAGCCATTTTTGACGATGAGTATTTCATCAGCTTTGATGTTTTTTGACAGTATATCAAAACGAGAACGGTCGGCAAATTTATGAGAATAATCAAAATTATCAGCATTGACCAACTGCAAACTGCGGATAACCCGTTGAGCAGAGCGAACAATTTCGATGTGCTGAATGCCATTTTTGTCATAAATAAAACGGCAACGGTCGTAAGTAGCCGTTGCACCGAATGACGCATCATGAAAAGGAATCGCATTTCCTCCCTGTTTTTCCTTGAAAACAGTGTCTAAATCAATCATTTCAGTCAAACCAAACAATATTTGGCGTGACCGATTGCACCGTTCATTGTGCCATTTCAAATGCTGCAATTGTCCATTGAGGATGTGCAGCGTTTCGAGTAGTAATAGGGACATAAACTTTATCTATCATTTCTAAATATTCAGATTCGGCATCGCTCATAGCGGTAATGCCGCCGCCACTTTTGAAAATTTTACCCCCCTTCCCGATTGAATCGGGATTCCGTTCCTCAGCAGTATCATCGGTATTTTGCTCAATAAAACGAATCATCACGCCACTGTCCAAGCGTTTTCCGTCAAAGATACCGACAATACCTGTGTAATAACCGCGCTCATAACCCTCTGCCATCTTGATAATTTCTATGGTTTTTGGCTTTGGAGCTCCTGAAATGGAGCCTGCGGGCAGTAATTTTTGAAAAATAGTGCCGATATTTTCAAAATAGGGAAGGGGCAGTTGACCACTGATTTTTGAACTCACTTGCAACAATTCTTTATCATGCGTTTTTACACGCTCCACATAACGGTAGCGTTCCACGCGCACTTGTGACGCCACACGACTCAAATCATTGCGAATCAAATCCACAATCGTGGCGTGTTCGGCTTGTTCTTTTAGGTCATTCATCAATTTTATTTCAGCATTTTCGATACCTGCATCAATAGTTCCTTTCATCGGAAAAGAAGAAATAACACCTTGTGCATCAATTTTTACAAAGGGTTCGGGCGAAAAAACGACAAATTTATCCGTTTGGGTGTCAACGAGTAATTTGTATTTCGCTGTGCAATGATGAAAAATGTCAGACAAAGATAAGTTCGTTTCAATCGGTGTCGGTTGCGTCAAATTAACGAGGAAGGAATTACCAAATTGTAGGTTTTCCAGTACAAAATCGAATTTCGCCTTGTAATCTGCGTAAGAAATAGGTTTTTTATCGAAAAAAATACGTTTTAAAGGTGTTTTACTGAGGGGGGTGAAATTGCGTTTACCATTCATATCAAACACAATTTCAACGCTGTTTTCTAACTCGGACAACGGAAAAACAAGCGGTTTCGAGACATCAAAATCCAAAATAAAAAGAAACGGCTCGCGCAATCTGCCCAATTCGTTCATGTATTCAAATGCGTCTTTCATAATCGTTAGTTCATATTCTATGTATATTTTTTTCGACGCATGGCTAAGCGAAAAGCATCTAATTTAACTTAAAAGCCTTGTAAATCAACGACTTACAAGGCTTTTGAGTTTGAAAATCAAAAAAATTAATAAGCCCGTGCAAACAAAACTCGCTGCTTTGACGGCGCACCTGTCAAAATGCACACGCCATCTTCTTCAACAGAATCCAATGGAATACAGCGAATTGTCGCTTTGGTCAATTCTTTGATTTTATCTTCTGTTTCGCTCGTACCGTCCCAATGGGCAAGAATAAAACCGCCTTTTTCTTCCAGAACCGCTTGAAATTCGTCAAAACTATCCACTTTAGTCGTCATATTGTCGCGGTAAGCCTTTGCACGGTCAAAAAGATTTTGTTGGATGTCGTCCAACAAATTTTTAATGTGTTCAGCGACTCCCTCATTTGCTTCGTCCCTCGCAATGACGACGCTCGATTTTTCCTTTGTATCACGCCTTGCCACTTCCACTTTGCCAATCGCCAAATCTCTTGCGCCGATGCCGATACGGACGGGAATACCGACCAATTCGTACTCTGCAAACTTAAAACCAGGGCGTTTTATCTCGTCATTATCCACTTTTACGCGGATACCTTGCGCTTTCAACGCCTTTGCAATAATGTCAGCCGCTTCCATAATTTCAGGTGAAGGCTTAGGAATCGGTACAATAACAACTTGCGTCGGCGCGAGTTTTGGTGGTAAAACCAAACCATCGTCGTCAGAATGTGTCATAATCAAACCACCAATCAAACGAGTCGAAGCACCCCATGAGGTTGCCCAAACGTATTCTTCTTTGTTTTCTTTATTCAAAAACTTAACATCAAAGGCTTTCGCAAAATTTTGTCCTAAAAAGTGCGAAGTTCCTGCTTGCAACGCTTTACCATCTTGCATCAAAGCCTCGATGCAATACGTGTCAACCGCCCCAGCAAAACGCTCATTGGCCGTTTTGACACCTTTAATAACAGGCATTGCCATCCAATTTTCAGCAAAATCGGCATAAATATCAAGCATTTGGCGTGTTTCAGCAATCGCTTCGGTATCTGTCGCGTGCGCCGTATGCCCTTCTTGCCACAAAAATTCAGCCGTGCGGAGGAACGGACGCGTCCGCATTTCCCAACGCATCACGTTTGCCCATTGGTTATACAACAAAGGCAAATCACGATATGAATTAATCCAATTGCGGTAAGTATCCCAAATAATCGTTTCAGAAGTCGGACGAATGATGAGTTCTTCCTCCAATTTCGCATCGGGGTCAACGATGACACCACCACCGTCGGGGTCGTTTTTTAAGCGATAATGCGTGACAACGGCACATTCTTTCGCAAAACCTTCAACGTGAGCCGCTTCTTTTGATAAAAATGATTTTGGAATCAATAACGGAAAATACACATTTACATGCCCCGTGTCCTTAAACATGCGGTCGAGGGCATCGCGCATATTTTCCCACAACGCATAGCCATTTGGTTTGATAATCATACAACCGCGTACAGGCGAATTGTCAGAAAGCCCTGCTTTTTGCACAATGTCGAGATACCACTTTGAGTAATCTGTGAGTCGTGGCGTGATGCCCTTTTCGTCTTTTTTTGCTTGTTGTTGTTGCTGTTTTTGCACAACTGCGCCTTTTTCTTCTTTTGCCATAATTTTAAATTGTTGCAGGGATTAAAGCACCCCCTCAGTATTATTCTAAAAAAGTCTTATTTTTGAATTTTAAAACTAAAATAATTAAAAAATGAACGAATATATTTTAACCGTTTCTGATGTCGAAAAAGCAGATTTATTAGCCATGCTTCAAAAATTCACATCTGTGCGTTTGCGTCGCATCGAAGATGAACCTATTCCCCCCGAAGTTGAAGCTTTTGTTGAAGCAACCATTCAAGGCTTGAAAGAAGTTGAACTCTATGAAAAAGGGTTGATTCAACTCAAAGATGCACGTCAAGCTTTAAAAGAACTTGAAGCCGAACTTGAAGCCGAAAACACAGCCGAACTTCAATTATGAGAAAACTAAAACAATGAACAAATGCCCTTTAATATCAAAACATCAACTCAATTTTTGAGTGATTTAAAACCTTTAGCCAAAAAGTACCCGTCTATTTTTAAGGATTTAGATTCTCTAATCGGCAATCTCGAAAACAATCCATTTTTTGAAAGCCAGCCCCTTGGTGCAGATTGCTACAAAATCCGAATGGCAATTAACTCTAAAGGAAAAGGTAAAAGCGGCGGCGCAAGAGTCATAACTTGTGTAAAAATCGTTGAAAACAATGTCCATTTAGTATCCATTTTTGATAAATCAGAAATGGAAAATATCGCTGACAAAGAACTCAAAAGAAGATTAAAAATAATATTTGATGAAGATTGAACCCCTCAGTATTTTATCAATTTTCAAGTAAAAACCTAACAATAACGGCTTGTTTTACTACAAATTCACCATTTTTTGTTGATTCAATATTACCCATAACGAAATAGGTATCTGCTGAATAAGGTGGATAAGAAGCCCCTTCTCCTTTATCCCCTTTTCCTAATAAATTTTCAAAAGGCTCTTTAACGTCTTTAATTTGAAGCACTTTTCCAACTTTAGAATTGGCTGCCAAAGTCCATTTTTCGGCTCTTTTTGTCGCATTTTCGATTGCCAATATTTTGACTTTATCTTCTAATTCTTGAATTTTATTGCTTTGTACATCTATTATTTGTCCACTACAAACTGTGGTTGCTTTTAATTTTTCAACAACTTTTTGAAATTTTGAAAAACTGTTCATTTTAACAACAAATGCCTTTGCTTCAAACTCTGTATATGTTTGATTATTGATATTGTAATTCAAGTTTTTCACAACGGCAGTCTCATTGATGCCTTCGGATTTCAATATCTCCCAAATTTGAGCAAGCCGCGCCTCATTTCTGCTCTTCATTAAGGCTTGCAATGCTCTTGCGTTGCCCAATAAATGTTCGTCCACATCTGTGTATGGGTCATCATTTATTGTGATTGAATACGTGATTTGGTCAGGTATAAAGGCTAATTCAGCATGACCGGTTACTTCAATAAACTTTTGATTGTCAATAACTTGTG
>JAYTUR010000012.1:0-12614 GCA_043744475.1 Saprospiraceae bacterium
TATCAATTGCTTTTGGCGCAACAACTGCGTTTTCTGAACATTCAAATCGCCTTGTGCTTGCAAAACATCGAGTTTATTACCTTTCCCGACTTCAAGACGCGTTTGCGCCAAACGTTCACGTTCCTCATAGAGGTCAAGCTGTTCCCTTAAACCGCGATACAGCTCTTGTTGTCGAACGATATTGTAATACGCCCGCATGACATCATACACAATTTGTTCAGACCGAATCTTTATCCCCAACTCTCCTATCGCTTGCAGTTCTTTCAATCTATCAAGAGTGAAATACATACGTTTGCCGTCATACAAAGTCCACGACATTTGTAAACCAGCATTCAAGTTATTAGAAATATTCGTCCTATTAGCTTCTGTTCCGTTCCCCAATTTTTGATTTAAAAAGCCCATAGAAGGGTTTTCTGTTACCACTAAATTGAGGTTTGGCTCAAAACCTGCATTCCCTTTGGTTACATTGTTACGTGCTATCTTCGCATCGTTCTGTCCCATTTGGATACCAAAATTGTTAGTTAAAGCCCTATTGATGGCTTCTTCTAATGTCAAATTAGGCAATTGCGCAAAAGTTGATAAACTAAAAAAAAGAAAAGTGAATAAAAATATTATTCTCATAAAAAATTGATTTTCAATGAATTAAAGTAGAAAAGCATAAGGTACGGAAAACTTTAAAAGTTTCCCGTACCTTATCGTAACTAAGGCATTTCAACTAAAACGCCCCCCTCAGTATTTTGTTTGTTTGTAACCTCTTCAGACATATTTTGCATAATATCTTCTTCAGATTTTATAGAATGTTGTCGCGACAAATACGCATACACCGCTGGAATAACATACAAAGTCAGCGTTAACGAAAACGCCAAGCCGCCAATAATGACAATCCCCATTGACATACGGCTTTTTGAACCCGCACCCAAAGCCAAAGCAATCGGCAATGCACCCAACATTGTGGCGAAGGAAGTCATCAAAATCGGGCGTAAACGCCCTGTAGCTGCTTCAATAACAGCCTCTGTTTTCGTTAAACCTTTTTCACGGAGTTGATTAGCAAATTCGACAATCAGAATCCCGTTTTTCGTCACCAAACCGATAAGCATGATGATACCAATTTGGGAGAAAATATTGAGCGTTTGATTAAAAAACCACAATGAAAACATCGCACCGCCTAAGGCAAGCGGTACTGTCAACATTATCACAAAAGGGTCAATGAAAGACTCAAATTGAGCTGCTAAAATGAGGTAAACCAAAAGCAACGCAAGGATAAATGCAAACGATGTATTACCAGAACTTTCCGCAAAATCGCGTGAAGAACCCGTCAAATCCGTTGAGAAAGAATCGTCCAATGTCAATTTTGCGATGCGTCTCATTTCTTCGATACCATCACCGATTGTCCGTCCGGGGGCAAGGGCAGACGTAACGGTTGCCGATTTATAGCGGTTGTAGTGATACAATTGCGGTGGATTTGAACGTTCTTGCACACTCACAATATTATCAAGTTGGATAAGATTGCCACTTTGGTTACGCACAAAAAGCGATTTTAAATCCAAAGGTTCGTCTCGATTTATACGGTCAACTTGCCCAATAATTTGATATTGTTTGCCATTCATATTGAAATACCCATAACGCAAACCAGACAGCGACAACTGCAAAGTTTGGGCAACATCCATGACATTGACTGATAAAGAGCGCGCTTTTTCGCGGTCAATTTGAATGTATAATTCGGGTTTATTGAATTTTAAATTGACATCCGCATTTGCTAAAATAGTGCTTTTGTTCACCTCATCCATGAATTTTGGTACTTTATCAACCAATTTTTCAAAATTGGGTGCTTGTATGACAAACGAAACAGGCTGTGAACCAAAACCACCTGTTTGAATCGTTTGTTGTTGGATAACAAAACAACGTCCTTCGTTAAATTGCCGTAATTTGGGCGTTAACCAAGCAGCAATGTCTTGTTGAGAACGTTTGCGTTTCTCCGAATCTGTTAACATTAAACGAACAAATCCTGTATTTGCTGCACCAGTACCTGCAAATCCTGGTGCTGTCATACCGAGTGTTAAGCGTCTTTCAGGAACAGAATCCCAAATAAAATTAGCAACTTTACTAACATATCTGTCTGTGTATTCATACGTTGAGCCTTCGGGAGCTGTTATCATGATACGCAATGCTTCTCGGTCGTCAAGTGGCGCGAGCTCATTGGGTAACTGTTGATAAAAATAAGTCAATGCAATACCCATGATAATGAATATAGGAAAAGCAATCCATTTGTAGTGCATGAAGCCCCGCAGTCTGTCATTGTAGCTTGTCTCCATTGACCTAAAAAACGGTTCGGTTTTGGTGTAAAACCAACTTTTTTTACCCCCACCTTTTTTTGTCATATACGCATTAAGCATCGGAGTCAAAGTCAAAGACACAAAAGCAGAAATTAAAACCGAACCCGCAAGAACAACCCCAAATTCTTGGAACAATTTACCTACAAAACCTTCCATAAAAATGACGGGCAAAAATACCGCCGCCAAAGTCACGGAAGTCGAAATGACGGCAAAAAAGATTTCCCGAGAACCAAGAATCGCTGCTTGAATCGGATCCATGCCCTTTTCCACCTTCTTATAAATATTTTCCGTCACCACAATACCGTCATCAACGACCAAACCTGTCGCCAAAACGATTGCCAACAAACTTAATACGTTTATGGAATAACCCATAATATACATGATAAAAAATGCGCCCGTCAACGAAACGGGAATATCAATCAAAGGTCGGAATGCGATTGCCCAATCGCGGAAAAACAAAAAGATGATGATAACGACCAACCCAATAGCAATGAAAATAGTTTCTTTCACCTCTGAAACCGCTTTTCGGACAAAAATCGTATTATCCATACTTAAATTCAACCTAATATCAGGTGGTATATCAGTTTTTAGTTTTGCCATTTTTTCATAAAAAGCATTGGCAATATTGATGTAATTCGCTCCTGGTTGTGGCATAACAGCAACACCCACCATTGGCACGCCATTCTTACGCATCAATGTTTCTTCATTTTCAGCACCCAGATTCACTTTACCAATGTCCTTAAATTTTATCGTCCCATTTGCATCTTCTTTGATAATAAGTTCTTCAAAATCGCTCGTTGTCCGCAATTTTCCGACTGTTTTGACGGATAATTCTGAATTATTGCCAACAATTCTGCCCGAAGGTAATTCAACATTTTCGCGGTCAAGTGCTTGTTTAACATCCAAAGGCGTTAAACGATACGCCGCGAGACGTTGCGGGTCAAGCCACAAACGCATCGCATATTTTTTTTGCCCCCAGACTCGGACGCCTGACACATCGGGAATCGTTTGAACCCGCTCCGCAATGACATTTTCAGCAAAATCGGACAATTCCAAAATATTGCGTGTATCACTCTCGATAGTCATAGAGATAATCGGGTCGCTATTGGCATCGGCTTTTTCGATGACGGGCGGTGCATCAATATCCTGAGGTAGTGAACGCGCGGCTTGGCTCACTTTATCACGCACATCATTAGCGGAAGCTTCCAAATTGGCACTAATATCAAATTCAACTGTAATAGCTGATGAGCCTTGATTTGAAGCAGAGCTGATGGATTTGATACCCGCGACACCGTTTATCCCTTTTTCCAAAGGTTCTGTGATTTGCGATTCGATGATTTCAGCATTTGCCCCTGAATAGCTCGTCCGAACCGTAATGACGGGTGGGTCAATACTCGGATATTCTCGGATACCAAGGGATTGAAAACCGATAATACCAAACAATAGGATTACTAAATTCATGACAATTGCCAAAACTGGGCGGCGGATGCTAATGGACGAAATATTCATAGTCTTAGTATCATTTTAAGAATAAATCAAAAGGTATGGTAAATGTGATAAGTTTTTACCGATTCGTTTGTTTTTTAAGCGTTACCACATTTTATTTAGACGAATAACGGTAAAAAAACTGCCTCGATACTGAGGGGGTCGTATCGAGGCAGCTTGAAATAAAAATTGTATTTTTTGATATTTGAACTATAAGATATTATAAACTAATTGCGGCAATATGCCTAAAAGCAACAATCCAACAATAACAATAACAATAAGTAATGTCTGCAAACTATCCGCTTTTACGACATCCCCCTCAGTATCTTCGTGAAAAAACATCGCAATTATCAATTTGAAATAATAATAAACGCCTACTAAAGACATCGCTATTGCAAACAAAACGATGCTTAAATAGCCGTCAGAAATAGCGTTTACAAAAATATAGTATTTAGCCATAAAACCCGCTAAAGGAGGAATACCAGCCATGGATAACAAAGCCATTGTCATTGCTACAGCTAAAAGTGGGCTTGATTTGCCTAAACCATTAAATGCAGAAATATGGACGCTACCCTTCGTTTTTTCTACCAAATAAAGTACCATAAAAGCTGCTATTGAGCCCAAACTATACGCCACTGTATAGAATAAAAGCGAGTTATCGGATTCACCATCTGCACAAAAAATAGCGATTAACATATAACCTGCGTGTGAAATCGAGGAAAAAGCCAATAGCCTTTTAGCATCGTGCTGCATAACGGCAACAACATTACCTATGAGTAAAGTCAAAACAATCATAGCGGCGAATACGTCAACCCAAATATCTGTATTGCTTGGAAAACATGTCATAAATAAGCGATACATGGCAGCAACGGCAGCGGTTTTTACAACCGTTGACATAAAAGCGGTTATCGGTGTTGGTGCGCCTTGATACACATCAGGTGTCCAAAAGTGAAAGGGTGCAGCACCAATTTTGAAGCCCATACCAATCGTCAACATGATGATACCAACAGCTAAAATAGGCGTTTCAGTTACTTTTCCTAAGGCTGAACGAATGTCTAAAAGATTGAAGGAGCCTGTTACACCATAAATCATAGCAATACCGAATAGTAAAAAGCCACTCGCAAAAGCACCCATTAAAAAGTATTTAAAAGCCGATTCATTGGATGCCAAATCATTTTTATTGCTACCTGCCAATACATAAAGTGATACGGATAATATTTCGATGCCTAAAAACAGCATGACCATATTCGTGTAAGAAACCATAACAAGCCCGCCGGTCAAAGCAAAAAAGACAAGTGAGTAACGGTCTGTCACCGCTTTCATCTTGCTGAAATACTCCTCTGACATGATAAACCACAACACGGTCACGCCTGACATAGCAATCGTAAATGCAAGGGCATAATTGTCCATTTGCATCATGTTGAAAACACGTTGATTGAATCCCCAATCAAAAATGCTCCATGAAATCGTCATTGCTAAACCAAAAAGTGCCAACGGAAAAACAAGTTTCCGAAGGTTAAACATATCAGCGAGCATCGTGAAAACGCCCGTAAGCGCAAGCGTCAATAGTTCTTTCATAACTTTTAAAGACAAACGAGGAGTTAAAATGACCCCTCAGTATTTTTGTAATTTTTTTCGTTTATTGAGGTATTTATCTTGTTAGTTGATTAATCCGCCTTGAAAAACCATTAAAAGGTTCTCGACCGCAGGTGCAACAATATCCAAAAGTGGTTTTGGATAAACACCTAAAATGATTACTAAAGCCGATACCGTAATTAGTACTGTCGTTTCGTTTGTATCCAAATCTGCAAACCCTGCTGTAAGGGGTTTCGTCTCGCCGAGCATAATACTTTGATAGCTGCGTAACATATAAACTGCGCCTAAAATGACCGTTGAACCAGCGCCTACTGCCATCCAGAAATTGTATTGATAAATACCATTTATCAACAAAAACTCGCCCACAAAGCCATTTGTCAAAGGCAAAGCGACTGAACCGAGCATAATGATAAGGAATAACAAAGCGAACTTTGGCGCAACGTCCCGAATGCCGCCCATTGCCGTAATATCATGCGTTTTTGTTCTTTCCATCAATATTTCAGCGACAAAAAACAAACCGACTACGTTGATACCATGTGCAAACATCTGAATCAAACCGCCCGTTATACCCTCAGTATTCATTGCGAAAATACCCGCCGAAATCAAGCCAACGTGTGCGATTGAACTGTACGCAATCAAACGTTTATAATCCTTTTGCGACATAGCAATTAATGAGGCATATACAATACCGATTATAGATAAAATCATAGCAGTATTCCCCCAAGAGTCCCAACCTTTCGGTACAAGCGGCATCAACCAACGCAGAAGGCCGTAAGTACCCATTTTAAGCATGATACCCGATAACAACATTGTACCAGCCGTTGGAGCCGTGACATAAGTATCAGGTTGCCAAGTATGGAAAGGAAAAACGGGCATTTTGATAGCAAAAGCGATGAACATCGCCCAAAAAACCCAACCTTGTTGCTCACGACTCATTTGTTGCCCCGCCGCATAAAGATCATTGATAAGGAAAGAATGGTCGCCAGGCGTTTGCAGATAGACGAATAACAAACCCGCTAACATGATAAGTGAACCCGCCAAAGTATAGACAAAAAACTTAAATGTAATCCGTCCACGATGTTCTCCGCCCCACACAAGGCAGATAAAATATATCGGAATCAAAGCCAATTCCCAGAAAATGTAGAACAGGAAGCCGTCCATCGCGGTAAACACGCCAATCAGAGCCATTTGCATCAAAAACACCAGCGCGTAAAACCGATTTGAGAAGTAACCACTCGACGAAGCGGTGATAATCAAAGGCATCAATAAAACGGTCAATAAGACCATCAAAAAGGAAATACCATCCATACTCACAGCGAAATGTGCGCCGAAAGGCAACCATTTTACATCCAAAGATAGGATTTCAGGATTTGATGTAAAATGCATAGCTGCATAACCAAACAAGGCTAATTCAGCTAAAGCGAGGTAAAAAGCTGTCAATTCCGCCTTTTCTCTCTTGATGAACAACATCAAAAGAGCCGCGACAAGGGGGAAAAATATAAGTGCAACTGTTATCATAAATTCTTATTTGCTCAAAAATTGGTCAAAATACTGAGGGGGGTTATAGGACTTTAAACATCAAAATAATAATTATCGAAATCACCATTGCAAAGAAATAGACATCAACATTACCCGCTTGTGTTTTGCGTAAAGTGGATGACAACCAACGTGTTGCTAAACCAAAAAAGTTAACAACGCCGTCAATGACTTTAGTATCAAAAACAGCACTAAAAAAGCCACCAACAGCATCAATGGGCTTCGTTATCAAGGTATTATACAACTCGTCAATATAGTATTTGTTATAAACAGTTTTCGTTAAGCCAGTCATTTCAGCATCAGTTTGAAGTTGTTTTTCTTTTGAAATATACATCCAAAAAACCAACCCGACAATCACAGCAACAGAAGCCGTCACACCCCACATCATAGAATGGAGCATGTGGAATTCGCCTTCGTGTTTCATGTCCATTAACACACTACTCAAATTATGCTCAACAAAACCATCAACGAGGAAGCCACCGCCAACGGATAATGCTGCCAAAACCATCAAAGGTATCGTCATACTGAGGGGTGACTCATGCAAATGATGTTCTTGCTCATGCGTCCCTCTGAACTTACCCCAAAAGGTAAGAAAATAAACACGGCTCATATAAAATGCAGTCATTAATGCACCAATGATAAGCAAATAACCAATAATAGGCTTATTTTCAAGGGCTTTTAAGATGATTTCATCTTTTGAAAACCAACCTGAAAAATAGGGAAAACCGATAATGGCTAAATATCCAAGTAAAAATGTGGCATGTGTAATCGGTAATTTAGAACGCAAACCACCCATTTTGCGAATATCTTGCTCTCCACCCATGCCATGAATAACCGAACCTGCGCCTAAGAACAATAAGGCTTTGAAAAACGCATGAGTGACGACGTGGAACACACCCGCAGAATAAGCCCCAACGCCCAAAGCAGCGAACATGAAACCCAATTGAGAAACAGTAGAATAGGCTAAGACTTTTTTAATATCCATTTGTTGGAAACCAATCGTCGCCGCAAACAAAGCTGTCAGCGTTCCCGTCCAAGCAACGACATCCATACTGAGGGGTGCCATTGTAAACATCGTATTGCAACGTGCGACCATATAAATACCTGCCGTCACCATCGTAGCCGCATGGATAAGGGCAGAAACAGGTGTAGGACCTGCCATCGCATCGGGCAACCATGTATATAGAGGTATTTGCGCAGATTTACCGATTGCCCCAATAAACAATAATAAGGTCGCTGCTGTAACCATTTGCGGCGTGAATTTCGCAAGGTTTTCTGCTTGAAAAACGGTATCAAAAGTCACACTTTGCGTCGTCGTATATATCATCAAAATACCGAGCAACAAACCTAAGTCGCCGATACGATTCATTATAAATGCCTTTTTTGCAGCACTTGAATAGTCAATATTTTTAAACCAAAAGCCAATTAGCAAGTAAGAACACAAGCCAACGCCTTCCCAACCGATGAACATAACAAGAAAATTGTTGCCCAAAACCAAGAGCAACATAAAAAAAACGAACAGGTTAAGGTAGGCAAAAAAACGTCGAAAACCATCATCGTCGTGCATATAACCCGTTGAATATAAATGGATTAGAAAACCAACGCCTGTTATGACCAAAAGGAAAATGGACGACAATGGGTCAATGAGGAAAGACATTGTCGCCGAAAAATTGCCTACGGTTATCCAGTCAAATAGCATAACCGTTTCAGGAGTCGGATTATGGAGTTTTTCCATAAAAATCAAAACAGCGACGACAAACGATGCCAGTACAGAACCACTTGCAATGATACCCGTCAGAGATTTTGACAAATTGCGATTCGCCAAACCAATGATTGCCCAAGAGACGAGCGGGAATAGAGGTATTAACCAGACTAAATGCGACATAATGTATTTTTTACCCCCCTCAGTATTTTAGGGGTTTTTATGATTTTATTTTGAGTATTTCGTATCCGCAATATAAAGTTCTAAAGCCTTGCTCAATTGAAATTCTGAAAATGTTTTTTGCATACAATTTTCTAAAAACTGCATGGTTTTATCAAAATTATCAATCCTAACCCGTTCACTTTTAAAGAGTTGTATATAGTTAAAATCAATTTTAAGATGTCGCGCCTGCTTTTTCAGATGGATTTGAGCATATTGCATATTGTCCAATTCGCAGTGTTCATATTCACCATCTTTTGTAATTTTCATCAGACTGTCGTGGTCTTTTTTCCGACCCACTTGACCAAGTAAACTCTTAATACTGCTCTCATCTTTATCGTAATAAAACGTCAAAACACTATCCAAAAAAGGTACAATTTCAGCCGATAATATCTCTTCTTTCAATTTCCAAAGATGAAAATGGTCGGTTTCAGAATACTCATAAAGGCTTAAATCATAATTATCTTCTACTGTTTGAATTGCAATTTCCGCAGTAAGACCATTGGCTTGAAGTATTTTTTTCGATATGACAATGGTTGATTTTAAGGCAACTGCTATGAATTGAGCCATAATTCTTATTTTTTAGCGACTTCATTGAGATTTACTAAATTTCTAAAATTTAGTAAATCTGTTTCGAATCGCTTGTATTAAAACTTCAACCGATTTAAAAAGTCAATATCTGTTGATTTTGTATTTCTAAAAACCATCATCAAAATGGCTAAACCCACTGCTACTTCTGCTGCTGCAACTGCCATGATGAAAAACACAAACACTTGTCCGCCCGGGTCATTGTGAAAACGACTAAATGCAACCAACAATAAATTCACAGCATTGAGCATCAACTCAACACACATAAAAATGACAATCGCATTGCGGCGATACAAAACACCTGTCACACCAATGGCAAATAAAATAGCACTCAACCATAAGTACCAAACCAAAGGAACACCTGCTATAATATCTTGATTCATATTGAAATATATTTTTGAAAGTAAAACTTTTCTTGCCATACTTTTCCATTACGCCATTTTTGGACTGAAATTTCTGTCAATTTAAAGGTTTGTTCTTTTTTATCTGTAATAATAAATTGCCATTCACTCATAACTATTTGATTATCATAGTCAATAGCTTGATTGAGTAATTGACTTTTCATTCTTATCACTTTGTCTAAATTCTTTTTTTCATGCTCTAAACAAAGTTCTAATCCAATTTTTGATGCGTCTTCATTCTCTTGCATCTCGACTTCATCTGCATAAAATCGTTGCATTGCTTCTAATGTTGAACCCCTCAGTATTAAATCATTTAGAGCATGAATTTGGGTAATAAAGTCATCAGTATTCATTGAATTTCACGTTTGCCCAACATAACCGCTCCGACCATACCTGCTAAAAACAAAACGGCAGATACCTCAAACGGTAGAATATATTGTCCATAAAGCACACGCCCTAAATAGCCAACTGAACCCAAATCAGCACTGATATTGCTGTTAATTTGCATTTTTTCGGCATCACGCATTGCGACAATCAAAACCAACATCAATAAACCGCCTGAAATAACAGCCGCTGCTTTACTCAAATTGGATTTGACAGGTTCTCCATCCACATTTAAGTTCATCATCATAATGACATACAGGAACAAAACCATAATCGCACCCGAATAGACAATAATGTGAACCGCCGCCAAAAATGACGAATCCAACAAAAAGTAATGCCCCGCTATCGAAAAGAAAGTAACAATAAGTGCCAACGCACTATAAACAGGATTTCGTGTGAAAACCACAAAGGCAGCGCTTGCAATTGCAAGTGCAGAAAGGAAGTAAAATAGATACTGCGTTATCATAGAAAAATTGGTTATTCGTTAGTGATTGTCGTCGTCTTCGTCCTTATGGTCTTGCCAAGTTTGATTGTGGACATGAAATTTGTTGGTTTTAAAATTTGCAACCTCTTTAGTTTGTCGTTTTGACACATCTATACGATTGTCCAAAGTTTCAACGAGTTTGTCTTTGCCATAAATCATTGTGTTGCGATTAAATTCCGTATCAACAAGTCTGTCTGTCAAAAATATCGCTTCTTTTGGACAAGCCTCTTCGCATAAACCGCAAAAAATGCAACGCAACATGTTGATTTCATAAATAGCCGCATATTTTTCTTCACGATACAAATGCTCTTCACCTTTCTTACGCTCTTCGGCAACCATCGTAATCGCTTCAGCAGGACAAGCCACCGCACATAAACCACAAGCCGTACACCGTTCTGCCCCAGCTTCATCGCGTTTCAAGACGTGCAAACCTCTATAAACGGGTGCAAATTCGCGTTTTTGTTCTGGATACCGTATTGTTGCTGGCTTTTGAAAAGCATGTTTCAATGTAATTGCCATGCCCTTCGCAATCGCTGATAAATATATCCTTTCTGCCAAAGTCATTTCCTTATTAGAAACGAGTTTTGAGCGATTTGTTAATTTCATATCTTTTAACTAATTGATTATCAATTATATTGAGGTATTTCTACCAAATTCTTTTAATTCGTTTATCTTGAAGATACTCATCAAAAATAGAATCTTTGCTAATGATGTTCATGTTTTCGATGATGCCTTGTGATATTATCATTCTGTCAAATGGGTCTCTATGAATTAAAGGTAATTTTGAGTTTTCAACCGTATGTTGAAAGTTAATATTTAAAATATGAATGTCGTGTTTTGAAATCAAATCAATAACTTTTTCAAAATCGCCAACTTCTAAAGTTAATTTTCCTAAACCCACTTTTATTGACATTTCCCATAAACTGGCAATACTAATATAATGTTGATTACCTATATTTTCAATGATTCTACGTGCCGATGAACTTAGTTCAATTGAACCTTCTACAAACCAAATAAATGTATGTGTATCTAGTAATATTTTCATCACATATATTCCTTAAAGTCCTCAAGTGGTTCATCAAAATCTGATGACATAACGAAAGTGCCTTTGGCACAACCAAATTCAAGACGTTTTTTCTTAACTACCTCAACTTTCTTATTTTTAGTTTTAAGATAGTCAATAAAGTCTAAAAGTTCTTTTTTAAAACTTTCAGGCAATAGACTAATCTCTTTTACAATTATTTCATCTACCATAACTTAAAATTTAAAATAGTTAGAGAATAGGATATTCATTCACGTAACTCCTTGATTGTCAATTAAAACAAATCCTTAAACCACCCCTCAGTAAAAGCCGTAAAAACACCCGTCAAAATCAAATTCAAAATAGACAAAGGCAGCAACGTTTTCCAACCCAAATTCATCAATTGGTCATAGCGGAAACGCGGCAATGTCCAACGTACACACATAAACAAAAAGATGAAAAATATGATTTTACCCATCAACAATACGAAGCCCAAAATACGCACACCGTTTTCGCCGAGCGAAGGTATCAATTCATTCTCAAATGGGAAATGATAACCGCCAAAATATAGCGTCGCCATCAAAGCAGACGATGCAAACATATTGATATATTCCGCAAAAAGGTAAAAACCGAGCTTCATCGAAGTAAATTCGGTATGATAACCGCCCACAAGTTCCGATTCTGCTTCGGGCAAGTCAAAAGGCGCGCGATTACATTCCGCAAAAGCACAAATAATAAAAATGAGAAAACCCAACGGTTGATAGACAAAATTACAATAATCACCATCTTGTTTTTCAACAATATCATTCAAACTTAAAGAACCCGTCGTCATAACCAAAGCCACAAGGCTGATACCCATCGCTAA
>JAYTUR010000013.1:0-3200 GCA_043744475.1 Saprospiraceae bacterium
ACTTCAAGTTGACTCATCCGATTTTTCGGTAAACGGAGTTCGGGCTGTCATCAAAAGTCGTCAAAATGATGTTTTAAAAGCGTATGGTAGTAAAGATACACTTGTTGTACTCATCAAAGGTGTACCTAGAGCAACATACAAAAACTTTGTGGACATCATTGATGAAATGCGGATAACTGGTGTAAGACAATATGCACTCGTTGACCGTGACAAAATTGATACAGTCATAATGGAACAAATGAAATTAATCCATTAAATTATTTCTTTAAAAATTTAAAACACGTCGTACATGGATAGCAACAAAGACATCCTCAAGATGAGTCTCGATGAAATCGTTTTCATGGGGCGCAATAAGCAATACG
Organism: Saprospiraceae bacterium; assembly: GCA_043744475.1. GTDB lineage: Bacteria > Bacteroidota > Bacteroidia > Chitinophagales > Saprospiraceae > JAAFJT01. The sequence continues at coordinate 363 of JAYTUR010000013.1, forward strand.
GAGGTTTTCTTTTGCGGCAGCTGTATGGTAAGCACATGTTGCGTGGTGCTATAGGTGGTGTGCTAATTTTTCTTCTTATGATTGCGTGGCCAGTCATTTCTTCAAAATTGAGTGAAATGATGGCACCGAAAGAAAAATTAGACATGAAAGAGGTTGTTCTTGCTGAACCGCCTCCCTTAGACAAAGAAGCGCCACCACCACCGCCACCACCGCCACCACCACCGCCACCGCCGCAAAAGCCACAAATCAAATTTGTGCCTCCGAAGGTGACAATTGAAAAGGAACCTGAAAAACAGGAAATCATTCCGCCGGTTATCCCTGATAATGTGGATATCGGAACTAAAAAAATCGAAGGTGATACTGCGGTGAAAACGTATCAGGCACCCGTAGCAGCGCCGCCACCGCCACCGCCGCCACCTAAGGAAAAAGAAAAAGTGGTAGCACCAGAGCAGATCTTTACTATCGTTGAGCAAAATCCTGAATTTCCTGATGGTCAAGCAGCCTTGTTTAAATGGCTCGGACAAAACATCAAGTATCCAGCGATAGCGCGTGAAAATGGTATTGAAGGCACTGTTTATGTTGGTTTCGTTGTCAATACTGACGGTTCAATCGTTGATGTTACTGTGAAACGCGGTATCGGTGGCGGTTGTAACGAAGAAGCAGTTCGCGTTGTCGGAAACATGCCTCGTTGGAAGCCAGGTAAACAACAAGGTCGTGCAGTCCGTGTCGCTTACACTCTGCCGATTAAGTTCAGATTAGAGTAATCTTTCGATTATCGAAATTTGGAAAATAAAAAAGTCTCTTGCCATTCGTTTGGCTTGAGACTTTTTTGTTTAGTGAAGTAGGCTTAAATGCTTTTTACGACTCGATTTCTATTGTATGACATTATTGTCAATAGGAAAAATTCTAAAATCAAAAGTGCTGGCTTCAAAAATGTCTTTAATTCTGTCTTCGTGCGTATCAGTTATAAAAACTTGTCCAAACGATTGATTCAAAATAAGTTGCAATAAGTTTTTGACACGCTGCTCATCGAGTTTATCAAAAATATCATCAAGCAAAAGGATAGGTGGTTCAGTTTTTACACCCCTCAGTATTTCATACTGTGCGAGCTTCAAAGCGACGACAAAAGATTTTAATTGACCTTGTGAACCAAACTTCTTGACCGATTTGCCACCCATGTCAAACCCTAAATCGTCGCGATGAATGCCGACCGATGTGCGTTGTAAAATTCTATCTTTATCACGACTGGCTAACCAAAAGTTAACTGTTTCATCGCCATCATTATCCACAATCATTTTGTCAAGTGGGCTGTCGTACACAATCTTTACGGTTTCTCGTGCGTCTGAAATATTTTGATAAATGCTATTGAAAATAGGCTCAAATTTTAAGACAAATTGCTTTCTTTTTTGAAAAATATACTTTGCTGATGGCAGCATCTGCTTGTCATAAATAGTCAAAAGACTTTCTAAATCGCTGTTTTGACTGTCATCAAAAAAAGAATCAGATGCTTGATGAGCGTATTTTTTTAACAATGAATTGCGCTGGTCTAAAACTCGATTATAAAAAATGAGATGCGTCAGATATACATTATCAAGCTGTGAGAGCGTATTATCAAGGAAACGACGACGGGCTTCGCTGCCTTCTTTTACCAATTCCGTATCGTCAGGGGTCATCATAACGATGGGTAAAAAACCGATGTGTTCTGATAAAACAGGGTAGGGCACATCATTGCGTTCAAAAACTTTCTTACGACGGACTTGTACTTTGGCAACAACTTTCTCCGTTAAACTGTTTTTTTTGAAAAAACCTTCTAATCGCAAAAAATCTGCCCCCCTCAGTATCACATCACTATCAGAAGGCAAAAAGTAGCTTTTGCACATACAAAGATAGTAAATGGCATCTAAAAGATTAGTCTTACCCATGCCATTGAGTCCAACAAAAGCATTGAGGCGTTCGCCAAACACAAGCGTCTGCGAAGCATAACTTTTAAAATTCGTTAAAGTGATTTTTTCTAAGTGCATCGCCGCAAAAATAGCTCATTTATCCATCTTTTTACTCTCTTGCGGCACTTCAAAAATACCTTTTGTATTATCTACCCAATGAAGATTGCTGATAAAGGCCTCACCACGCACTTTTGTAAAGCCTTTGGCTTCATCCCATGCCGTAAATTGCCATTTTGTTGGAAACTGTACGCCGTCTAATGTTGTCCAACTACCGTAAGTGATGGCGTTGGGTGTGGCTTCATCAGCAGATTTACCGCCAAAGGTGACGATATAGGACATACCTTCAAGCAAATTCGTTTGGGGGTTCCGATACAAAATATACCAATCATTGGGCGAGTCACCTGTGCCTGTGGCAAACGTCATCTTAGCCGTTGGATACGCTCGTCCATCGTTCAAACGGTCAATGTCTGCCATAACTGTTACGCCTTTATCACGTAATTTGAAAGGTGCGAAGAAGAAATAATGCCACGTCAAGACATCAAATCGTGCGCGTTTGTAGTCAGCCGAAGCGGGATACATAAAGACATCTGTACCATCAAAATAAACACTTGTGCCATTTTCAAAGGCCAATTTCACTTTCCCTGAATTGGTTTGTGAGGTAAGTGTCCCTTTTAATGTTGTTTTACCGCCCCATATCAATTCAATATCAAATGCAAGGGCTTTATGTTTGAAAAAGGCTTTGCTATTGTGCGCTTTTTCAATTTTTGCAATGAAATCGTTAGCGATTTCAGGTTTTGGATTGAAAAGGACTTGCCCAAAAGAGAAAGTGATGTTGAAAAGCAGAAGCGTAAAGAGTGTCATTTTTTTCATAAACGAAGACATTTTGAATTTTTTT
>JAYTUR010000014.1:0-12570 GCA_043744475.1 Saprospiraceae bacterium
AACATGTGAGTAATGCTAAAACCTTTTGCTTTTTCAGCTTTGAAGGCTTCCATATCATCGGGTGGATATTCTTTAGTTGTATAAACGGTCACAAAAACTGAAGCGAGAATCGCAACTGCACCGAAATAAAACAGATAATGGACGTATTCAGGAATACCGCCGGTTGCCGAAGCCACAACTGCTATTCCAAAGGCAGGTAAGATGAATTTTGGCATCAAACTCGCCAAAATCTGCCCAAAACCGACAAAAAAGCTTTGAACCGCAAAGCCCAATGTGCGTTGTGAGTCGTTCAATTTATCGCCAATAAAAGCGCGGAATGGCTCCATAGTCACGTTCAAACCCGCATCCAAAAGCCACATAAGACTTGCCGCCATCCACAATGTTTTGGAATGTGGCATCAATATGAGCGCAATAGTGGTGACAACCGCACCAATCATAAAAAAAGGTTTGCGTCTGCCCCATCTTTCCGACCATGTTTTGTCGCTCAATGCGCCGATAATGGGCTGAATCAAAAGACCCGTTACGGGGCCTGCCAACCATAAAATCGGTAATTTGTCCTCTTCTGCACCCAAATACCGAAAGACGGGTGACATAATGAATTGTTGTAAACCAAAGCTGTATTGGAGTCCAAAAAATCCGAAACTCATATTCCAGATTTGCCAAAAGGTTAGATTAGGTTTCTTTGTCATAATTTTAATACATTCTTGTTGCTTGTTGTGAAAAAATAGTTTTGATTCTAACACAAATTTCACCAATTACACGAAAATAATGACTTTTCGTGTAATTCGCATAATTGGTGAAATCCGTGTTAGACCCAAAAGTATGATTTATCAAAATTTTCGTAATATTATTGAAAGTCTTTCAAAATATTGTAGTGCTGTTTGATTTTTTTTCAAAATCCTTCTGCATCGTCGTCGCTGCGATTATCGGCTGTACCTTCCAATTTACCATCGGGACGGACTAAAATGGCTTCAATCAAACCGATATAAGGACGATAAACGATATTGTGTCCCAAACTTTTTAGTTTTTTAACAGTCAAATCCGTGAAGGCATCTTTTTCGACCATAACCACATCGGGCTGCCATTGGCTGTGAAAACGTTTGGCTTGAGTGGCATCCGTCATGGTCATATTAAAGTCAATGACATTTGTAATGACTTGAAAGACAGATGTTATGATGGTTGTACCGCCAGGCGTACCGACAACCATGTAGAGTTTTCCGTCTTTGGCAACTATGGTTGGGGTCATACTACTGAGGGGGCGTTTGTTGGCAGCAATGGCATTGGCTTCGCCACCTATCGCGCCGTACATATTCGGTACGCCCGGTTTGACGCTGAAATCGTCCATTTCATTATTCAACAAAAACCCTGCACCTCCAACAACAGTGCGGCAGCCGTAATTGTCATTCAAAGTGGTCGTGATACTTACTGCCGACCCCTCAGTATCCACGATGCTCAAGTGCGTTGTGTTTTCTTTTTCGGGCTTTGGATTACCTGCTTTTACTTGTTCGCTTGGCGTTGCTCGGTTGGGCATATAGTCCTTGAAACGATTGATAACGTAGGTTTTATCAATCAAACCCGCCACTGGAACGGGGTAAAAATCAGCATCGCCCATGTGTTCCGCACGGTCAGCATAAACGCGCCTTTCCGCTTCAACAAAGAGGTGAATCGCTTCGGCACTGTGGAAGCCGTAATTACTGAGGGGGTAGTCTTCGACAATGCCAAGCAATTGCAAAAGAGCAATGCCACCGCTTGAAGGTGGCGGCATCGTAATAATATCGTAGCCTCGATACTTACCAACAAGCGGTTTACGCCAAGCGGCATCGTAGTTTTTCAAATCGGCTTTTGAGATAAAACCGTTGCCGCGTTGCATTTCCGCAACGATGAGGTCAGCCGTTTTGCCTTCATAAAAGCCGTCTCTGCCCTTGTCTCTGATGCGTTCGAGGGTTTCTGCCAGTTCGGGTTGCCTTAAAATATCGCCTGTTTTCCAAGCAATTGACGTATCTTTTTTGACTAAAACGGTTGGTTTAGTATTGTTTTTTATAAATTCTAACTTATTACTATTCAAACGATTGGCTTCTGATTCTGTAATAGCAAAGCCAATTTCGGCATAATCAATGGCGGGTTGAACGAGTTTTTTCCAATCTTTCAGTTTTGAATATTTTTGGAACATTTTATAGCAACCATCAACCGTACCGGGTACACCTGCGGCCAAAACGCCTTTTTGACTTTTGCCTGCCATGACGTTTTTATTGGCATCTAAATACATGTCCCGCGTGGCTTTTGAAGGCGCTCGTTCTCGATAATCGAGTGTTTGCAAATCTTTACCATCACCACTGCGATAGACTAAAAAGCCACCGCCACCTAAATTTCCAGCTCGCGGATACACGACCGCTAAGGCAAATTGAACAGCAATAGCCGCATCAATGGCATTTCCGCCCAGCTTGATGATGTCCAAACCGACTTTTGTTGCCAAAGGATGCGCTGCTGAAACAACGGCTTTGTTGGCAACGACAGATTTTTGAGACTTATAATCTGTAAAAGGTTTGGCAGTATGGCATGATACCCAAAAAATACTGAGGGGTATGATAATATATGCAATTGAGCTAAAAAAGTTAGAGTTCCTATTCATAATTAGGTTTTATTTTATATTTTTTGACATGTAAATTTTGCATAAAAGTAGAAATAGGCAGTCATAAAACAAGGAAAAGATGCTCAAAAAAAAGATTAGATTACACATAGATTTTTTTTGGCATTGTTTTGGTAAATGTTAACACGTTTGGTTAATTATTTTCATGGTTAGTTTATGCCAACGGGTTTTTCCGTTTGGCATTTTTTTTTGCCCCTACTTCATCTGACGCAACTATTGAAAAATGCCCTTATCTTTATTAAAAACAATAAAAATTCACTTACTTTGTCTCAAAAGTGTATCTTAATTAGCTAAAATCAAATTTTGAAATGAAAAAACTGCTTTACTTACCTTTTATTCTGGTATTTGTAATTGCGTGCAAAACAGATAATTCTACTTCTAAATCACCTTTAAATGATGTTGTCGCTGCTAATACTGATACAACAGTAAGCCCTGCTGATGATTTTTTTCTTTTTGCCAATGGTGGTTGGATTAAAAACCATCCGATTCCAGGCAGTGAAAGTTCATGGAGTATTGGCAAAATGGTTCAAGACGATATTTACAATAAAATGAAGACGGTGAGTGAAAGTGCTGCAAAAGCCAACGCTTCCAAAGGCTCAAACGAGCAAAAAATAGGGGATTTTTGGACGACAGGTATGGATTCTGCGGCAATAGAAATTGCAGGATTGGCTGCGATTCAACCCGAAATGGATAAAATTGCAGCTATTAAAGACATAAACGGCTTGTTATATGTCGTAGCGGACATGCACACGAGCCAAATCAGCCCTATGTTTGATGTGGCTGTGTATCAAGATGAAAAAAACAGTGCCGTCTATACTTTGCATGTGTCGCAAGGAGGTTTGGGATTAGGTGAACGTGATTATTATTTCAAAAAAGATGAGCGTAATGTTAATATCAGAAAGGAATATGTGAAACACATAGCGAATATGCTGCAGTTGATGGGTGATAATCAAGCAAATGCAGCTAAATATGCCACTTCAGTTTTCAAAGTAGAAACTTTCCTCGCTGAAAAACACCGCACAATTGAAGCCTTACGTGACCCTCATGCCAATTACAACAAAATGAGTGTCAATGATTTACAAAAAATGACCCCCTCAGTAAATTGGACTAATTTACTTTCAAAAACAGGGATTAAAACGGATACACTCATTGTGGGACAACCCGAGTTTTTTAAACAAATGGATACCAGTTTGAAAAAATTTAGTCTTGATGAATGGAAAGCATATTTGCGTTTCAACCTTGTTAGTTCACTTGCAGCTTATTTGCCAAAGGCTTTTGACCAAGGGCATTTTAATTTTTTTGGTAAAACATTAGAAGGCAAAAAGGAACAAAAACCGCGTTGGAAACGGGTGCTCGATGCTCAAGAAGGACAGTTAGGAGATGCCTTAGGGCAGCTTTTTGTGAAAGAGTATTTTTCGCAAAAAGCAAAAAAACGCTATGAAGACATGACCGAAGCCATTCGCGAAGCCTTTGTTGAAAATATCAAAGAGCTCGATTGGATGAGTCCTGTTACAAAAGAAAAAGCCCTTGATAAACTCAAAAAAGTAACAAAAAAGATAGGTTATCCCGACAAATGGAAAGATTTTAGTGCTATGACAATTGACCGTAGTAGTTATGTTCGCAACAATTTGAATGCCAATAAATGGTGGTTCAACTATCATGCAAGAAAGCTTAATAAGCCTGTTGACCGCACGGAATGGGAAATGACACCACAAACATATAACGCCTATTACAATCCTTCTAACAATGAGATTGTCATGCCTGCGAGCATTTTTATGATTCCTGGCTTTACTGACGAACAAGTTGACGATGCTGTGGCTTATGGTTACGCGGCGGCTTCAACAATTGGACATGAAATCACGCATGGTTTTGACGATCAAGGACGACAATTTGACGCAGAAGGGAACCTTAAAATGTGGTGGACAGCCGCAGATTCAGTCCAATTTGCTCAACGTGCCAACAAATTGATTGCTCAATTCAATGAATTTATGCCTGTTGATACCATGCACGTGAGAGGTGAAGCGACTTTGGGTGAAAATATTGCTGACTTGGGCGGTGTTGTCCTTGGTTTACGCGCTTTCAAAAAGACGGAACAATATAAAAAAGGGGAGAAAATTGCGGGCTATACCCCACTCCAACGCTATTTCATGGGCTATGCGCTAGGTTGGATGGGTCATGCGACTAAAGAGCGTTTAGCAAGGCAGTTGATGACCGATGTTCATGCACCCGCCAAAGAACGGGTTAATGGGCCTTTTGTGAATGTGCCTGAATTTTATGAAGCCTTTGGTATTAAACCAGATGCCAAAATGTTTAGAGAGGAAGCGAAACGGAGTAAGATTTGGTAATTGAAAATTAATGATAATTAAACGTGAGTTCTGAGATATTACTGGCTCTTTTTCGCTGCGCTCAAAAATCGCCTTTTGAATGGTTTTTTAAGGATTGAGCTTATTTTTGATAGAAAAATTGGAAATTTTTCTATCAAAAATAAGCTCAATCCAATAGATTTCTTAATCGTACGCCTTCGAGCGAAGCGAGAAACAGTGCGTGATTGTATCTCCGAACTCACGTTATTTAATTATAAAAATTCAATAATTAAAAGTATGAATATATGAATAAATCACTATTTTTATTTTTTCTACTTATTTTATCTCATACAGTTTTTTGCCAAACGTATGCTGAAAAATTGGGTTTCCCGAAAGGCGCAAAAGTCATCATTTTACATGTGGACGATGTAGGCATGTCTTTTGATTCTAATATGGGAGCGATAAAAGCAACAGAACAAGGTGTTGCCACGTCAATGAGTGTCATGATGCCTTGTGGATGGGTTCCGGGCTTTGTGCATTATTTGAAAGACCATCCCAAAACCGACGCAGGGCTTCACCTAACGTTGACATCGGAATGGAAAGATTATCGTTGGGAACCTTTGGCGGGTAAATCATCGGTTGTAGGTTTGGTAGATACTGAGGGGGCAATGTGGCGCGGTGTTAAGGATGTGGTGACTCATGCCAAACCAGAAGAAATTGACAAAGAAATCAGAAGCCAATTGGAGAGAGCCAGAACGATGGGTTTTGAACCGACTCATCTTGATTCGCACATGGGAACCTTATTCGCTACCCCTGAATTTTTAGAAAAATACCTCAAATTAGGCATGGAACAAAAAATACCCGTCATGTTTCCCGGCGGTCATAACACCATGATTTTGAAGGAAACGAGCAGTTCAGGTTTAAATATTGAGCAAACGACGGCTGTTGGAAAAATGCTGTGGGCAGCGGGTTTGCCTGTGCTTGATGATTTGCACAATGTGAGTTACGGATTCAAATATCCAAAAGATAAAATATTGTCTGACAATGAGTTGCAAAAAATTTCGACCCAACAATACATCGAATCTTTCAAGCAATTACAAGCGGGCGTAACGATGGTCATCATGCACTGTACAGCTCCAACAGAAGTTTTTAAGCATATTTCTGATTCAGAAATGACGCGACGCGGCGATTTATTGGCTATGTTGTCGCCTGACTTAAAAAAGTATATCGAAGATAATGGGTTTATTTTGACGACTTGGCGGGAACTGAAAGAGAGGCGGGATAAGGTGAAATAAAGTGTCCTTAGTAGTCTTTCCAGTCATGGATGTCGGGTTGTTTTGTGCATAACTTTTGAAAAGTTTCGAACTTTCCGAAAGTTGTACCCGACAAACATCACTTGAAGAACCCCTCAGTATAAAAGGCTATTTTGAGACAAAAACAACACTATAATTTCACAAACTTCTGACTTGACAAACGTTCATTTGTTGACAATTTCAAGAAATAAATGCCGCTCGGTAATGTTTGAACATTCAGATTAAAATTATTCTCGCCGACCACGATGTTTCTTTTTTCAGCATAAACAACTTGCCCTACTTCATTGAGAATCTGAACTTCTACTCTTTCGGTCTTATCATTTTGAAAATTAAAGGTTAAAATGTTAGAAACAGGATTGGGAGAAATCTTTGTAAGCCATTGATTGTCAATTTCTTGTGTTGGAATAACGAAAGTGACTTTAGCTGAATTATTTTTAGATAAAATTCGTAATTCAGGGTCAAAAACCGCACTATCAACCAATCCAAAAGACGGATTCAAACGGAGGGTTTGACCAACATTATTTTGAAAACTGTTTATAACAACTATTGTATCAATACCGCGTGATTTATTTATCAATTTAATAGGTACTGGCATTTCAAAAAAAGATACTGAGGGGTGTGATTGGGTTTGATTGATAAAAACTACAGGGCTGTTTGTGTCTGAATATTGAACATTGACGCTGTAACTCGGATACCCTTGTCCATAGAAATAATCATTAAAAAACTCGGTTAAATTCTGTCCACTTGCCGCTTCAATATGCCGTTTTAAGTCAGCCGTTCGAGCAAAACCATAAGCCAAAGTCGGGTCATTTAGATAATTGCGTATTCCTTTGAAAAAAGCCGTATCGCCTACTTTCCAACGGAGAGTATGCAGCACATAACCGCCTTTATTGTAACTTAAACGGCCACTAAAAATGCGATTAATATCTGTTGTGTCTGTGCAAAAAACTGAGCCACTTGTACCTCCAGTTGCACTCCCCAACACGTCTTTCCGCCAATTTAACCAATATAAAGGTTCTACATATTGATAATATAAACCCGTCAAATAGGTCGCAAAACTCTCATTAAGCCATATATCCGACCAAGAACCACAGGTCACACGGTCGCCAAACCATTGATGCGCCAATTCATGCGCCATCAAACCCACATTCGTGATATTGACCATAAACGACATAGTTTGATGTTCCATACCACCACCCCAACCGAACATCGCATGACCGTATTTTTCTTTTTTGAAAGGATATTCTATGAAAAGTGAATCGTAAAGACGCAATGCGTTGCCACATTTCCAACTCCATTGCTGTGATGCGACTTTCTCTTCTGGATAGACATAATTGAGCAAATTCATGGTATCACCCCTTGAAAGTGGGGCTTTATCAATGTATTGGTCATAATTTGTCACCGCAAAACACACCAAGTAGTTAGCAATTGGAAAACGATGTTTCCAATGATATAATTTATTATTGGCATCTAATTGGATTTCACGCACCAAAAGACCATTTGAAGCTACGCGATACTGAGGGGGTGTCGTGACAATGACATCAATCGAATCAATCTTATCCGACAAGTCCATTTTGCCGGGCCACCAATCTCTACCACCATAAGGTTCAGAGAGCGTCCATGTTTCAGGAATGGAATCGTTGCGCAGACGTTGATTGTACGAACCAAAACCTGTGTTGGGCGGAACACCGTTATAATAAACCGTGACAGAATCGAGTGCACCCGATTGAACTACTCCATTGGCATTGATTCTCAATGTTTTATCTGTGGCAATTTGTGTGAAAGTGGCTTTTGCACCGCGATGAATAACGCTATCCACTTTAAGCGTTTCATCGAGGTCAAAACTGATTTCTGACAATTCAGAAATAGCTTTAAAATAGGTTGTAACGGCTCCAGAAATGCGCCTTACTGAGGGGTTCACTTTTAAGTCAAAACGATGGTATTTCACATCAAAATTTTGACCCGCGCCCGAACCTTCAAAATCGTATAGTATTTGATGGCGGTCTCTTTCGGCATGGATAATGTCTTCAAGTGTTTTATGAATATCCGTTTGAGTTTGCGCATAAAACATTGAAATAGAGCATGTTAAAACGAGTAATGAAAGGTATTTTTTCATGTTTTATAATTTATAAGATTGATTTTTTTTGACCACTGATTGGACTGATTTGTTTGATTTACGCTGTTTCTGTTCTTCAAAACACAAAAAATCAGCGTAAATCAAATAAATCAGTCCAATCAGTGGTCAAAAAAAAGTATAAAAAGAAAATCAGAGTAAATCTGTCGCATGAGTCTAATCAGTGGTCTCCAGATCTATAACGCTTACTTCCTGTTTTCTGACTGCCGTAATGACCAAATATGACAAAAATAATCCGACAACCATAAACCCCGCACTCGCAATATAAGGCAACGCATAATACCAACCATAAAAAACACCACTCATGGCAGGTCCTAAAATCCGTGAAATTGAACCAACCGACTGACTCAAACCCAACATACGTCCTTGTTCTTCTGGCGGGGTGATTTTTGAAATTAAAGCCGTAATACTCGGTGTTAAACAGCCATTTCCAAGCGAAATAAAGCAAATATTAACAACAGCCCAAAACCAAAAGTTTTCATGTGGCACATAAGGAACTGTTCCCAAGCCAATCATCATCAAAACAGAACCGATGATTAGGAGTTTTTTTTCGCCATAAACCATATTCAACCGACCGACCAAACCGCCTTGAACGATGACAGATGCAACACCAATGATACCGAATAAATAACCAATATGTGCTTCGTCTAGACCGTATTGTTCTTTCCAAAGCAAAGCGCTCACCGTTTGCATGGCAGCAAAAGCCAAGACATAAATGACCCAAAGCCACATTAATTCGCGCAAAACGGGCTTTTTGAAGGCAGCGACATAACTATCAACAGGTACAAATTTGATAGGTGCATCTTGATTGAGGTTTTTATTGGACTCTGGCAATAGAAAATAGACGGAAACGAGATTAAGTAAACACAATGCTGCCGCACCGTAACCCACACCTTCGATACCATAATAACTTTTGAGCAATCCTCCAAGTGGTGGTCCAAAAATGAAACCGAGACCAAAGGCAGCCCCTATCATACCCATCATTTTTGTTCGATTTTCAGGCTTTGAAATGTCCGCAATATAGGCTTGTGCCGCTGATATATTCGAAGAACCAATGCCATTCAAAACTCTTGAAAAGATAAATAAAGGCAAGGCAGCAGCATGAGCAAATATGATATACCCAATCATATTCATGAAAACACTGATTAAAATAATCGGTCTTCTGCCGATGCGGTCGCTGTAAGCCCCAAGAAAAGGTGTGAAAATGAAGTTTAACAACGAATATACGCTAATGATTAAACCGAATTCGGCATCAGAAGCCCCTAATTCTTTAGCATAATTAGGCAGAATTGGGATGATAAGTCCGAAACCTAACAAGTCAATAAAAACGGTTAGGAAGATAATCGAAAAGGCTTTTTTGTTCTCCATGGCGCAAAATTAGCAATTTGGGCATCAATATCTCAAATCGAACTCTGAAATTGTTTTGATGTTTTTGAGGTCTCGATAATCCAATTGAGTTAACTTTTTTTCGCCAATAATCATCAATGTTCCATTGGCGGGAATGACATCGAGTGCGTCAATTTTTGGCAAGTAATTCAGCTGCGTCATACTGAGGGGGTTTGAAATATCGAAAATTCGCAAACCGTCGTCGCAAACAAACAACGTTTTACCGTCTAAACCCATGCCCGCAGGGTAAGTCATGGGGTATATTTTCAATAATTTGGGATAATTGACATCTTTGACATCTAATACCTGCAATTCGTTGGCTTCCAACAAACCTGCGTTGCAAGTTCGTCCACTACGCAGGGTAACGAACGCTAATGTGTCGTTGGCAACAACGGGATCGCAGCCCCATGTATGTTGAAATTGTCCTTCAAATTTGGGTACGCCTCCCGACTTAAAACTATATAAAAACATACCCGTTCGTGAACCTATAAAAAGGCGATTGTTGAAAGCAAATATGGTTTCGATGTCGCCACCTTCATTCCAACCGATGCGTTGTGCGTTGACTAAGCGCGGGTCGAGGGTATTGGATACACTAAATGTTTTTAAACTGTCTGTCGTCACCACATACATCATGTCGTTCACAATCGTAAAACGTGCGAGCGAACCACCTTTTCCTGTTGTTGAATCGCCGCCAATTTGGGTGTCTTTTTGGCAACTAAAAAATGAGAAAAGTATAAGTATAAGTAAGTATTTTTTCATTGTGTGTTTGTTTTAAACAATTTTAAAAGTCTTTAAAATTGTGTTTAACTTTTTTTATGAAAGTATTAAAAATAAGATAATTACATTACCAACAATTTATTTTCACTTTTAATTATAGTCAAATCACTTCACTTTGACACGAATTAAACGAATTATATTAATACTATTTTCCTATTCGTTTAATTAGTTTAATTCGTGAAATTAGTGTCAACAAAAAAATTAACGCCGGCATTGTGGATTGTCTAAAATAGATTCTTTCCAGCCAATAACTTTTCCATTTTTAGGATTGGCACATTCAAAATAGCCATTATAGTTTTTAGGATAATCAGCAGTGCCATTATTATTTGCGTACATGTTTTTAACCCGATTCATCACTTTGGGACTGTCCAATTTTGTAAAATCAATGGCAACCAAATCCGTAAAATTATCGGCATACATGGTTGAGCCTTTTATAGCAATGTCGTTGCAACCAAAAATGCGGAGAAAACGGATTTTTTGTGGATTTTTTGGGTCTGAATTATCAATAATGTGGACACCTTCACCTTGTTCAATGGCAAAAATAAAATTGCCTTTGACATAAATTTTAGCAGATCTCGTCAACGGTCGAATCGGCTGAAAGCTGATTTCATCATAATTTTCTGCAGGTAGATAAATCGGTTTCATACCGCGAGAGGTGTCGTAACCCCAAGTTTCGCCGCCGCAACGCGCAGCTAAAAGCGGAAGAATGAGCGCGAGGAAAAGTAATTTATTCATAGAATTTGTTTGTTTTTAAAAGCTGTAATCAAAAGGTAAAAAGCGAAAATGACTGAGGGGGTATCAATTCTAAAGTAACAACATAAAAAACAGTTTCTTAACTGTTTTTTATGTTGCAAAAGTATAAATTTTAATGACAAAAATCAATAGCCAAAATGACGTAAATCAGTTAAATTCTAAGGCAAAACAAAAGAAATAGCGCAAAAAAACCCGTCTGTCAAATTTAAGTCATTATACCTTTAAGATTTAAAATTGCAAAACCCACCTCATACCTTTGTTGTTGTGGAAGGCGACAACAACGTTTTTGACACCATAACAGAATCTGAAAATGCTGATGAAAATCTTTCAAATACATTTGTTTACGCTCCTTAGTTTGGTCTCTTTTGCCCAAGCACCGCCAACTGATACAGATTCCCATCAAACTCTTTTGCGCAAAGATACAACACGCATCCTTCAAGAATTGGTCGTAACAGGCAACTACAAACCCATTGGTTTAGATAAATGCGTCATGCCTACTCGTAACATTATTGTTGAAAAACTAACAAACCTTGGTGTGCAAAATGTGGGCGATGTGATGAAATTGCAAGCCAATTTCCGTTTGCTTCAGGATCCTATTCTGGGCGCAAGTCTCTCACTTCAAGGCGTTGGTGGCGAAAATATTAAAATTTTAGTTGATGGCGTGCCTGTTATTGGTCGTCAAAATGGTGGCATAGATTTATCACAATTTACGTTACTAAACGTTGAACGCATCGAAATCGTCGAAGGTCCTCTTTCGGTGCAATATGGCACAAATGCACTGGCAGGAACGGTTAATATTATCACTAAAAAAAGCCCTTCGCAAGGCATTGAAGTAGCGTTTAATAATTATTGTGAATCGGTTGGGCATTTCAATACTGGCGGTTCATTCGGCTGGCGGGGTTACAATCAGAGTGTGATTGCGACAGCTGGACGTAATTTTTTTGGCGGTTGGTCAGATGGTGAAAAATCACGCTACCAAACATGGAAACCCAAAATCCAGTATTTCGCCGATGTGCAATATGGCTTTAAAGTCGGTGAAGTAAAAATGGGTTATTCAGGCAATTTTTTCGATGAATTTATCCTAAACCGTGGTATGCCATTAGCGCCTTATAATGAAACAGCTTTTGATGATAATTACAAAACAAGACGATTATCGAACAGTTTAAAAGCAAACTATACGGCTAAAAACCAGTTGATTTTCAATGGTTTATTGTCTTACAATCGTTATCAACGTATCAAAAACACCTATTTTCGCGA
>JAYTUR010000015.1:0-3180 GCA_043744475.1 Saprospiraceae bacterium
GTTACTCAAAAATCAAAAACAAGAATCAACAAACACCCCCATTTCAGAGTTACAAATTACGTTTTATCACACTTAATTGAGACGCTATGTTATTTAAAACCATCCTGCCTGCGGCGTTCCTCGTCGTTTGCACCTCAGCATTCGGTCAATCACTTATCGAAAAAGCTGATAAACAATATCAACTTCATGCCTATCGCATGGCTGCACAGAGCTACGAATCATTATTAGCTCAAAATCAAGACCAATGGGCGGTTTCGCTTCGATTGGCTGATTGTTACATGCACCTTAACGAATTACAAAAAGCTGCCAATCAATACGCCCGTTCGGTTCGTGACGGTCGTGTTCAAGCCGATGATTATTTGGCTTATGGGCGTGCATTGATGATGTTAAGTCAGTACGAACAAGCTGAACAGATGTTCAATGTTTATCGTCAGGTCAATCCAACCGTTGCGACGCAATTCATCAAGGCTTGTCAGTACGCCCGCAGCAACAGCGAAGGGGCTTCTGACTATACCGTGCAACCCCTCAGTAAAGTTAACACATCGTCGGCTAACTTTGGCGTTGCGATGTGGAAAGACCAATTGATTTGGTCTTCATCACGAACAGATTTCAAACGGTCGCAAAACAATGCGCAAAAAAGCGATATTGTGAGTGGTGAAGTCAATCAGCTGTTTATTGCACCGATTGAAGGCATTTCAAGACAAGCATTTAGAATTAATTTTTTGAAATCGGACTTGCGCAACACTTATAACGAAAGCAATCCATCATTTACTGCCGATGGCAAAATGGTTGCTTTTATGCGCAATAATATGGCAGAAGACGAGCGCATCACCTCAAACAGTGGACTTGAAATGAGTCTTTATACTGCCGATGTTGATGCCGATGGTAATTGGCTCAACCCACGTTCATTCCCTTACAATAATGGGTCAACGGGTTTTCCGGCGCTTTCTCCTGATGGCAATACCATTTATTTTGCTTCGAATAGAAACGGTGGATACGGCGGTTTTGATATTTATAGGTCAGACAGAAAAGGTGCTTTGTGGAGTGAACCAAAAAATTTAGGACCTGGTGTTAATACGCAAGGCGATGAAATCACGCCTTTTTTCGACGGTTCGACTTTATATTTTGCGTCTGATTGGCATTCTGGTTTTGGTGGTTATGATATTTTCAAGGTTCAAGGCTCTGAAATTGTCAATTTAGGAACGGGTGTCAACTCATCTGGTGATGATTACAACTTCATTTTTGACCCCTCAGTATCAATGGGCTTTTTTGTCTCAAATCGCAAAGGTATCAAGGGCAAAACCGATATTTTTCAAGTAAAACGCAGCGGTGAAACGGCAAATATCGTCATTTTAGACAATGGTATGCCTATGACAGATGCAAAAATAAAAGTTATTCAAGGCAATGCAGCAAATTTGACACAACTCAAAGGTGGCAATTTTTTGGCTAATTTGTCAGACCGTAAATCTTTGACTGTTGAAATTTCAAGGATAGGTTTCAAAACACAAAATGTCAAAATTGACCCAAATTATTCTAATACGGCGCATCTTGTTGAAGTCGCTATGCAAAGAGATGTGCCGACTCAGATGTCCACATTGCCCGAATATTCAGCGATGATTACGGATGGCTCAACAGGCGAACCGCTTGAAGGTGTTTTGGTTAGAATAACAAATCAACTCGCTAATACACAAACGGAAACAGTGACAGATGTCAAAGGTAAATTCAAATTTCCAATGTCGTTGAATGCGACTGTGGGATTGACATTTTCAAAAGAAGGGTTTGTCATTACGCAAAAATTGGTCAATGCAAAAGAAACGACAACCCGTTATTTAGGTGAAATTGCCTTGAAACCTTCGGCTGTTAGTGATAAATCTGCGCTAAACACAACAGTTGCACAAGCACCCGCGACTGCTTCAAAAACGCAAGAAATACCCCCCAGTTACAACATCAATGTGAGTCCTGCGACTATCAAACCAGAGCCGCAAAGTGTCGAAAAGGCGAATCTTCAAACAGCTTATGCGGTTCAAATTGAAGTTGTCAGCTTAAATAGTGTTGTCAGTTTGAAAAAATATGAGAATTTGAGCAAGGAAGGCAATATATATAGTGTGCCTGAAAATAATCTCAAAAAAATACGTTTGGGCATTTTCAAAACAAAAGATGAAGCAGTTGCGGCATCAAAAAAGGCAAGTTCCTTGGGATATAAAGGTGTTTTTATTGTTTCTGAAAAAAATGAGCAAGCCATCGCTGAAAATACAGTTATCAGAAATCCAAAGCCAACAGAAACCATCGCTTCGGTTGATAATGTCAAAACAAAAGGTGCCGAACCAGCTAAGCAAATATACGTTCCTGTGCCGCCAAAAGGCAAAAAAGAGGATATTCCGCCACCATACAATGCTGTTGTAAAGCCTAAAAAAGAGGTCATTCCTGCACCGTATAGTACCGTTGCAAAGCCCAAAAAAATGGTTGAAGATAAAACGTTTAAAGTCCGTATCGCAGCCATGAGCAAACCTGAATGGTTTGACGATTCAAAAGTGGGGCAACTTTGGAAAATTGATAAATATAAAGACGGTGATTTAACGATTTTCATCATGGACGGCTTTAAAACGCTCAAAGAAGCGAAAGTTATGAAGGAAAAAGTTAAAGCAACAGGTTATAGCGATGCCAAAGTGATTCAAAGAAATGGAACAGATTATAAAGTTATTGATTAATTTTTTAAGAATCCGTTAGGATTCTAATGTTTGTAGAAATAATATCGTTGTAACGTTCTCGAATCCGTTAGGATTTACACGTTTTTAGCCAATTTCAACGTGTGAATCCTGACGGATTCGGGGAAAATGATTGCTATTGTTTTCTACAAATGCGCGAATCCTAACGGATTCTTAAAATTTTTCCGATACCAGATAAAATAATTTGTTCGATAAAAACAGTCATATTGCTATATTTTCAAGAGCTATTCTATATTCTTGCCTACAACTATGCATTATTCTTTCAAAAATACTATAAAAACCATTCTTATACTTACCTTCTCACTACCCCTCAGTAGTTTTCGGGAAAATGCCGCACGTGTCTATCTTAATGTCAGATTGGAACGCACAATGACCATTGATGAGCTGATGAATAGATACATGCTCAATGAATATAATTGTAATATTGACCAATTTCTTAAAATTAATAAACTCA
>JAYTUR010000016.1:0-3179 GCA_043744475.1 Saprospiraceae bacterium
GGTTTCGATAAACCCCTGAATCTTTATTTTCAAATTTCATTTGCAATCTTCATTTCAAAAAACAAATATAACTAATCAACGCTTGAATGTAAAAAGTTTCCTAAATGTAGTCGCAACTCATTGATTTCCAATATTTACGAAATTTTAAAAATTTCGTAAATATACGTTTTACTATAAAGTAGGTCAATACCCTAATGTCTCCTTCCCTACTGCTATCCCACTCGCCAAACCCAGCCGTTTTTTCACTTCTTCAAGTATCACCACCGTTGCAGATGCACCGATGCGGGTTACGCCTATGTCGCGATAAGACAACAATTCATCTAAGGTACGAATACCACCTGCCCCTTTGATTTGTACTGAAGGGTCGCTTTTGGCGCGCATCAAAGCCACATCGTGGGGTGTTGCGCCTTTATAATTGTAGCTGCCATCGGCTTGTTTGACGTAACCGTAGCCTGTTGAGGTTTTGACAAATGCCACGCCGACGATGCTGCATATTTTACACAGCTTGATTTTATAACTGTCTTTTGGTAAAAAATCGTTTTCAAAGATAACTTTCAGAATCGCTCCGTATTTGACACATTCCCTTTGAATGGCAGCGATTTCTTTTTTTACATATCGCCAATCTTCGGACAAGACTTTGCCGATATTGACAACCATATCTATTTCCGTTGCGCCATCTTTACAAGCTTGACGGGTTTCAGCGACCTTGATTTGTATCGTAGAATTGCCATGCGGAAAGCTGATAACGGTGCAAACCAAGACATCTGACCCCCTCAGTATGTCAGCCGCCATAGCCACATCGTAGGGTTTGACGCAGACCGAAGCCGTGCCATATTGTTTAGCCAAAGCGCAGCCTTCTCTCAAATCGTTGTCTGTCATCGTCGGGTGCAGGAGAGAATGGTCAATCATTTTTGCAATGTCTTTGAGTATGTACATGATTTAAGATATTTAGTTAATAGATTTGCTGACACGAATATCACAAATTAAACAGAAATAATTTAACTTAACATGTTTTTTATTAAACACATAGCCACGGAGAACAGATAATTTTTTGATTTTCAATTACTTATAAAGCTATGTGTTCTCTGTAGCTATCCCGATGATTCGGAACAAGTTATGTTTTTATCATTCAAAAAACTTTCCAAAATGGCTTACAACGAACACTTAGCAGACAGAGCCCGCACGCAACTTGCATCACAGGAGGATTTAGAAGAAAAAAATATGATGGGTGGTTTGACCTTTATGGTCAATGGCAAAATGTGTGTCGGTATCGTCAAAGACGATTTGATGGTGCGCCTTAATCCCGATATACACGACCATGCCATAGAGCAAAATGGCTGCCGTGAAATGGATTTTACTGGTAAACCGATGAAAGGTTATGTGTTTGTCGCTTCAGAAGTGATAGAATCGGAAAAGGCGTTGAAATATTGGATGGATTTGGCACTTGATTATAATCCTTTGGCGAAGGCATCCAAGAAAAGGAAGAAGTGAGAATTTTAGGTTACCAATCTTAGGATAGGGAAATCTTAAAAATTCTCCTACCCTTGATTATCAACACTTTACGTCATTTTACGAACTACTCAACGCCCTATCCTTCGGCGACTTCACCTCATAGCTAAACGTCAATTTCTTACTGTCTTTGGGTTTCACATTAAAATCCCAAACCAATTTACCAGTTTCGATATTGAACCATACGCCGCTGTTTTCGAGGTATTCAATTTTGATGTCTTATTTCTTTGTCACAGGCATATGGTCTTCAATAACAAGGTCGTTTTAACGGTTTTGTCATTTCGGGATTTTGATACTGAGGGGGTCAAAAGGCAAAGCATAAAAAGAAAAGTATGAGATTTTTCATTAGGACAATACTTTAACTGAACCAAAAGCGGCATTGCTTAGGCTCGAATGAAGGAATTATTAATTTTTTAAGAAAAAAAACAGGAAATACGGAGGGGACGTATTTCCCATTATAAAAGGACACAATTTACAGATGCAGGGCTTTGGAAATTTCCATAAAACAGTTTAGATTTTCTTATAAAAACGTGTTTCTCACATCTTTTTTAAGCGTTTTTACTGAGGGGGGGTATTTATTTTTAAATTTGCCCTGAAATCAATTTTTCTAAAAATGTCTGTAATCAATTACCCTATTTTAGACGATGCTACTTTGCTGAACCGCTATCGGTCAACGAATGAAGTGGCTTGTATTGGCGAATTGTTTCGCCGATATAAGCACTTAATTTTGGGTGTTTGTTTGAAATATTTGAAAAATGCGCACGATGCAGAGGATGCGGTTATGGAAATCTTTGAAAAATTGCATCTTGATTTACAGAAAGGCGATGTGACGTATTTTAAGTCGTGGCTTTATACGGTGGCGCGCAATCATTGCTTGATGCGGCTGCGAAAAGCGGGTTTGCAAGTCGAATTTCCAGAAACATTGCCTCACAATGGTGAAAATACGGCGGATACTGAGGGGGTGCTTGATGATTTGAAAATGAAAGAAGTGTTGTACGAGAAGCTCGAAATGGGTTTGGGTATGTTGAAACCAGAACAAAAGTTGTGTTTGGAATTGTTTTTTTTGAAAGATAAATCTTATAAAGACATTATGCGCGAAACGGGTTTGTCTTTGAATGAAATAAAAACGCATTTGCAAAACGGGAAGTTGAATTTGAAAAAAATGTTGTCTAAATAGATGTAACACGTAATTTTTTTCTAACACGAATATCTCTAATTACACGAATTTACACGAATTGATTTTTCATTTAATTGGTGAAATTCATGTTAGAACCTATTGTTTAGAAAAGTATAATAATGAAAAATATCGTTCCAGAGGAAAATTGCTTATCAGAAGTTCAGTTGTTGCGTTACTTGCACGACGAATGTAGTACCCAAGAGGTGCGGGCAATAGACCGTCATTTGACGTATTGCCCGATGTGCAGCGATGCTTTGGAAGGGGCGATGTTATTGGGCAAAAGTCGTTTGGAACGCTCTATGAAACACTTAGATGCTAAAATCACGACGCGTTATTCGGATAAAACCCCAGTTTTGGCAATAGAAAAGCCAGTAATGACGGTGGTTAAAAAACCGAAAAGGCGGTTGTGGTTGTGGGCTGCGGCAAGTATTGCGCTATTGGCAACGGCGGCGATTGTGGTTTTGACAAAGCCTGTTGAACCACTTGATTCGAC
>JAYTUR010000017.1:0-3177 GCA_043744475.1 Saprospiraceae bacterium
TCAAGAAGGTCAACTTATCGGTTTTTTTACAACCATAACGAACGGCGAAGTTTTAGAAGCGCATTTTTTAGGTTATGATATGGCTCAAAATGCCACACATCAACTTTATCTCAATATGCTTTTTGAAATAATAAAAACAGGTATTGACAAAAAAGCCAAACGCATCGTTTTTGCTCGCACTGCCCACGAAATCAAAAGTTCTGTTGGTGCTATCTCAGAGGAAATGTCACTGTTTTTGAAACACGAAAACTGCTTCTTTAACTGGCTTTTGCCATTCGCATTGCCGATTTTAAGTCCACGTGAGCAATGGATACAGCGGCAGCCGTTTAAGTAATGGAAACCTACATCGGCATAATCATCGTAAACTCTTTAATCGGCATCCGTTTCAATTTGCCATTAACTTTAATACCCAAACTACCTTCTCCGCTGATACTTGGTTTTGCAACAGTCATTTCTTTTTCTTTTTCAATATGAAGAAATACAATTTCTCCTTTTTTAAACTTCTTTTTCGAAGAACCATCTTCAAATTTAGGCTTTAAAATGACTTGCCCACCGTCTGCTTTTACCGTCAAATCAGTAATTTCAAGGGTACAATCACTGATAATGGTCAAAGTGAGATTGTAGTAGTCTTTACCTTCAATCGGTTTATACGCCTCATCTTGCGGTATCATGCCGCGATGACCTGTATTGCCTTTTACGGTATTTGAAATCGTAAATGTCGCTTTTTGAGCGTTGCAACTTGTTAGAAAAAGAGTGCATAAAACAAAAAAGATGTTTTGAATTTTCATGTCAAAAGGTACGATTTATGTGAAATAAAAGTGAAGTTTCAAGCAAAATGAAAGTAAAATGAGGCATTTATACTGAGGGGGTGCATTTTTACCGATTTAAAAAATAATCCTCAAACAAAGCCATTTCTTGATTTTCAATTGCAACATATTTTTCAAAAATAACATCAGTTACTTTTGAACGAATGGCTGAAATACCGACATCAATGAGGCGCAAACCTTGCTCTGTCAGTAAAATATTATCGAAAGCTAAACCGACTATATCAGACGGACGCTTCAAATCACGATGTACAAAACCTGCTTTATGTAGCTCATGCAATTCATCTTTAAAAACCGACAGCCAAAGTTCTCTGATTTCAACTTCATAAGCCCGAAAATCTAATGGTTTGAGTCGTTCCATGACCAAAAGTTCCGCTTCCAATGTATGGTCATAATCCAACCGAATAAATTTAACGATTAAATTATTGATGCTGTTAGCAAACTTCATTTTTTCAGCTTCTGAACCGATGTCCGAACGGGTATCGCCTGTGTAGAGTTTGGCAACTTCGGTGTCGGATAAGACGATGACGGTATTGTTTGCACCTGAAGAGAGTTTGCGTGGATATTTCATAAGGCTTGTTTTGACATTCTACAAAAATTAGTTTCAATTCTTTGGAGGAGGTGGAGGTCCGTATTGTTTCTTGCCATCGCCCCAAACACTAATCGTTTTTTTTGCATAATGCATTGTTAAATCTACGTATGCGTTTATCATGTCATCGCAAGTTGTCATTAAAATTGCGTAAGCATTTATACCAAAAGACTGCATTTCCTTTTGATTATTAGTATCAATATAAGATTGAAATAATTTCATTAATTCTGCATTTTGTGGTGGTTTTAGCATGTAGCTATTTAAAAGTTCAATCTTTTTATAGAAATTTTCTTTTGGATTTAAATTGTCGAGTTTCGTTTGGTTTCGGACATATTCACAGCCATCTTGAGCATAAAGAATAGATGTTTTTTTTACCTCCCCTCTTTTACCCCAACCCATCGCATAAGTTGGACATTCCTTAATAACTTTCACAAGGATATATTTGAATGCGATTTCAACATTTTGTTTTGTATTCGGATTTGACTCTTGCATTTTTGTCACTAATGTCTGAAAATCTTGATTGGTCGAATTATCAAAAAAAAGTTTTTGCTCAATATCAGGTATTAACATCAACATATCGCCTGACGATTTGATTTTTTCTTTTGAAGATTCTAAATCACCACAAAATTTGGCATATACCTTTTGGGCTAATACTGAATCCACAAAGTTTTGAAAGTTGGAATCATTGGAACTTTGATTTACTGACTTTGATTCGTTAAAACATTCAAAAGATAATATAGGTAACAGTAAAAAAGTGAACAATCTAAACATGATGATAATTTTACGTTATTAAAATAAATTTTAAGGCAAATATAATATGACGAGTTTAACCTCTAAAAGTATGAAGGGGAACCTAAATTTAGGTTCCCCTTGATTTAGAATAAATAAATATGTGAAATACTCTGATTAGGCGTTGAATTCAAACTAAGAAGCCTTCCAAGAATCCTTCAAAGTCACCGTCCGATTAAACACCAATTTCTCCATTGTTGAATCTTTATCTACAGCAAAATAGCCATGACGTAAGAATTGAACGCGGTCATTGATTGCCAAATTTTTCACCGAAGGTTCAACATAAATCGTTTCCAAAACGGTCAATGAATCGGGATTGATGAACTCTAAAAAGGATTTTTCTTTATCCGCATCAGGTGTTTCAACCGTAAACAAACGATCATAAATGCGACATTCTGCTGTTACTGCCGTTGCAGCATTGACCCAATGCCCAACACCTTTGACTTTGATACCCGATTGGTCGTTGCCACTACGCGATTCTGGAATATACACACAATGCAAGGCTTCGATGCCCCCCTCAGTATTTTTGACCGTCGAAACGTGTTGAATGATGTACGCGCCTTTCAAACGGAAATAACCATTGGGTGCCAAACGGAAATACTTTTTGGGCGGTTCTTCCATGAAATCTTCTTGTTCAATCCAAATTTCTTTGCCGAAAGGCACGAGGCGTTTGCCGCCGTTTTCATCTTCTGGATTGTTTTCGATTTCGACCATATCAATTTTGCCTTCTTCCCAATTGTCAATAATGACTTTTAAAGGGTTCAAAACAGCCATGACCCGTTGTGCTGATTTGTTCAAATCTTCACGCACACAAAACTCCAACAAACCGACATCAATAATATTGTCTCGTTTCGCAATGCCTATCCGATGGGAAAATTCACGCAAACTTGCTGGCGTATAACCCCGACGACGCAGCCCTGAAATAGTGGGCATACGCGGATCATCCCAACCATTGACCACCCCCTCAGTAACCAA
>JAYTUR010000018.1:0-3177 GCA_043744475.1 Saprospiraceae bacterium
CCCATTAAGCCTTGGAAAATAGGTGAAAAAGCAGACGACCCTGTTGCGATGTACCTCGCTGATATTTACAGCGTTGTGGCAAATATGGCGGGCATTCCTGCGATTGCTTTGGGAAAACACAAATTTCAGTTAATGGCTGCGAAAGGAGAAGACGGGAAGTTGTTGGCGTTTGCACATCGGTTTTAAATTATAAATATGTTCGGGGAATTTTCAAAATTCCCCGAACATGATGTTCTTATTTTATTGCGTTTTAACCACTTTTAAAGGCACGCTCCAACGTCCTTTTGTTTTAATTTGAATAGTATAAACACCTATTGTCCAATCATTTACAAAAGAAATAACCCCCTCAGTATTTTGTAGTTTTTGACTATAAATATCCCTTCCTAAGACATCAAAAACGTGTAAAGTCGCTTCTTCACCTACTATATTATCCAAACGATATTGAACATAAACGGCATCATGAAAAGGATTGGGCGATGCGGCAACATGGAAATCATTTGACAATTCAGGAACGCTGTTGTATAATAAATTGACCAATTCAATATCACGTTGCGAAACGGCACCCGCAACAAGCGGAACGTTGACCGTTTTGGGAAAATAGCCCGTTTTGGTATAAGTTACACTCACCGTTCCGGGAGTTACTTGACCTGTTCTGTAATTGCCGCCAATATCTGAAACGGCTTTTTTATCCAAATCCGTTGAGTTGATTTTTATTGAAACACCTGACAATACCTGCTTTGTTACGGAATCGCGCACGATGCCTTCAAGATAACAAGCCCTTTTATACTGAGGGGTCAACACAAAGAAGCCGTCACCATTGTCGAGGTTTGTGACCAACAGATTGCCTGAAGGTAAAAATGGATAAACGCCCCAACAACCGTTAAAACCACCGCCTACGCCTTGTGGATAAGTATCATAAGTACCTACAACGACCAAATTTTGTGGACGCGTAATGTCAACGATATTAACACCGTCTTTGTACCATGACGTAACTGCAAAGTTGCCATTGGGCAAAATATGGGTGTTGTGAACGATAGAACCCGTTGAGAGATTTTGCACTTTATCAAGCAATTTGATGCTCGAAAGGTTAGAAATATCGTAAGATGCAAGGAAAGAACCTGAGTTTTCGTCGGTTGTCAACAATGTTTTGCGATTAGGCGTTAGCCAAACATTGTGTGTAAAAGCGGTCGGTGTTTGTTGCGTTGCCAACACGACAGGTGCGAGTTTATTTCTAAAATCAATCGCATTAAACGTACCGTTGTATATCATCGCTCCAAAAAGCGTATCGTTATCCACATAACCATCGTGGATATAATTGCTTCGGTAGTTTGTGTTGATGTTGAAACGCCCTGCATATTTCGGACGATAAGCATCGGGTTTCAAATCTAAAACCAATGCCCCGCCATTTGAGACGGAGGAATTGCCCCCAAAGAGATAGACAAATCCTTTTGTGGTATCAACATGCAAGGCATGAAACGAACCCATTTTGCCAATAATCGCTGTATCAACTTTGTTGCGAACGGTATCACCGACATAATTATAGACTTTATAGGCTATAAGATTGGTATCAGGCAAGCCTGATAAATCAATGATTTGTAGCCCGCCGCCGCCTTCTGTGGTGACATAAGCGATGTTTTTATAGGTTTTAATTTCTTTCCAAAGATTGTCAATACCAGGAATTTGAATGATTTGCTTCGGCACATCCGGATTGGTCACATCTACTATAATCACCCCTTTTGAGCCACCTAAAAGGGCATATTCACGTCCATCCTTTGCGTACCCACACACATTTGCAAGGGTTTGATTGGGATAAAGCAAGTGGGCACCTTGGGTGATGTTGATATTTTGAGTAAAAGTCTTTCCTGTAAAAAGGAAAGAAAAAAATAAGAGAATAATCGTTTTTTTCATGCTTAGATTTGAATGTCTTGAAATGTATGAATAAAGATCGGATTGAAAAGGTTGCAAATTTATTATTTTTCTTGAAAAATGAACGCAAACAAAAATTGTCCCCCCCTCAGTAAACGACGACTAAATTTGAAACTTCGTCGTCGTTCAAACGAAATTGAACACTTTACCCGTATAAACGTATTCTTTATTTATCTTTGTCTTTCTTTTTAAGATTTCGGGTTCGACATTTTGTCAAATTACCGTAATTAAAATTCTCAAAACTCTTATTATTTTATACAAATAGAAATGGAAAAACTCAAAATAGGTATTACAATAGGCGATTTGAATGGTGTTGGATTGGAAGTTATTTTAAAAACGGTGGCGGATGAGCGCATTTTAAATCTATGCACGCCCATCATTTTTGGCTCTTCAAAAGTAGTTTCATATCATAAAAACATCGTACAGGTCGAATTTCCCTTTGCCAATATTCGTGTTGTTGAAGAAGCCGAAGAAGGTAAAGTTAATGTCGTCAATTGTTGGAACGAAAATGTCAATATTACACTCGGTCGCATCGGCGAAGCAGGGGGTAAATATGCACTACTAGCCCTCGAAGCTGCAACGAAAGCGTTGAAAATGGGTGAAATTGATGCACTTGTGACCGCGCCTATCAACAAAAAAGCCATGCAAATGGCAGGTTTTACGCACGTTGGGCATACGGAATACATCACGGAACAGCTCGGCGCAAAGGAAAGCTTGATGTTGATGGTCAACGATGGTCTGCGCGTCGGTTTGGTGACAAATCACCTACCCCTAAGTAAAGTCGCTGAAAATGTGACCCGGGATAAGATTGTAACGAAACTCAATATCCTCAACGAAACGTTGCGTATTGATTTCAATTTGGAACGTCCAACGATTGCCGTGCTTGCTCTCAATCCACATGCGGGTGACGAAGGTGCGATTGGTACGGAAGAGGAAGACATCATACGTCCCGCTATTGACATAGCAAAAGAACATGGCATCATGGCATTTGGTCCGTTTCCTGCCGATGGTTTTTTCGGTTCGGGTCAACAGAGCAAATTCGACGGCGTTTTGGCGATGTATCACGATCAAGGTTTGGTGGCGTTCAAAGCTTTATCGTTTGGCGATGGCGTAAATTATACGGCTGGACTGACGGGTATCCGCACATCTCCTGACCACGGAACGGCGTTTGACATCGCTGGAAAAAATGAAGCAGACCCTTCGAGTTTCCGTAAAGCTCTTTTCCTTGCCATTGATATTGCTAAAAACCGC
>JAYTUR010000019.1:0-3164 GCA_043744475.1 Saprospiraceae bacterium
GCTGAACCCAAATCCATCCAATCGCCGTGTTCTTTGAGCATATTATGGAGGTCATTTATGGCTTTGGCATCATACAAAAGCGTTGTTTTTCCGACGACACAAATGATGACTTCCTGACCATCTTTGGTGTCCATATACATCTCATAATCAGATGTGAGAGGTGGCGTTTTGAGTTGCCACGGATTGGATTTTGTTCCTTTTTCCATTTTTTCCATGTTTAGAATTAAGATATTTTAAGCATACGAGAGAATTTGAGCAGATGTCGGTTTTTTGAACGAAAATATTAAGTTTTCTTTATTTATTTTAGGTCATGATTTTGCATAAACGTTAAAGCAACAAACTTACTAAAAAAGGTGAAATAATGAGAGATAGTTAATATTAAATTTTCTGTAAGGCTACTTAATTTCATAGGTTTTTCAGACATTTGGCATTTAATTAAATACTTGAAAATCAATTCTTTAAATGTATCAATGTCACTATGAAAAATCAATTTTTGTCTCGCCGTATCCATTGGATACCCCTCAGTATCTTAGCCGTTTTATGCCTTTTTATGGCGTGTAACACCCCGTCTCTAACGGCTATCAAGGACGATAATCTTTATAAAAGCCTAACGGCAAAAAGGATTCAACTGCCCAATCAATGGAAACTCACACCTGCGGGAACGAGCCTACCTTTGGGCGATTTGCCGTTAAATATGGTCGTTTCACCAACGAAAAAGATGTTGGCGGTGACGAATAATGGGGTCAGTAAACAGAAAATACAGATTTTTAATATAGACAATAATGCCCAATCCGTAAAGCTGGTTTCAGAAGCTGAAATTCCTAAATCATGGTATGGTTTGGCATTTGCGAAAGATGAAAAGCGCCTGTTTGCTTCGGGTGGTAATGACAATACGATTGTTGTTTATACACTTGAAAATCAAACAATTAGGTACGATACAATTATAAAATTGGGTGAAAAATGGGCGAAAAATAAAATTTGTGCCACTGGCATTGCACTTGATGATGCCACAAACCGTTTGTTTACAGCCACAAAAGAAGATTCCGCGCTTTATGTATGTGATACTAAAACCTTAAAAGTGTTGAAAAAATACCCCCTCAGTAGTGAAGCCTATTCTGTTCAGATTTCGCATAGTTTGAATGAAATATATGTAACCCTTTGGGGTACAAAGCGCATTGCTGTTTTTGACTTGACAAGTTTAACGCAAAAAGCAGATATTGAAGTAGGCGACCATCCTAATGAAATGGTGATGAACAAAAATGAAAATGTGCTGTTTGTCGCCAATTCTCTGGATAATTCAGTGTCTGTTGTTGATTTAAAGACTAAAAAGGTTTTGGAAACCCTCAATGTGGCCCTTTATCCCGATGCACCCAATGGTTCAACAACAAACGGTGTGGCTTTGAGTGGCGACGAAAAGACCTTATATATTGCCAATGCTGACAATAATTGTTTAGCCGTTTTTGATGTCGAAAGGGTAGGGGAGAGCCAGTCAAAAGGTTTTATTCCAACAGGTTGGTATCCGACAAGTGTAAAAGTTGTCGGTAAAAAAATATTGGTTGCGAATGGTAAAGGCATGAGTTCAGAAGCCAATCCGACAGGTCCAAGTCCTTTCAAAAAAAGCGAGGACAATCGGGGAGGGCAGTACATTGGCTCCTTGTTTTTGGGCACTTTGAGCGTGATAAATGAGCCAAATGTTAAAGAATTGGCGGTTTATTCAAAATTAACGTATGAAAATACATTGTATAAGAAAGAAAAAGAGCTAAATACTGAGGGGGTAATTGGCAATCCCATTCCGATGAAAGTCGGTGCACCTTCGCCAATTAAATACGTTTTTTATATAGTGAAAGAAAATCGGACGTATGATCAAGTACTGGGAGATGTCAAAGAAGGCAATGGCGATCCGAAACTCTGTCTTTTTCCAGAAAAGATAACGCCTAATCAACATGCTTTGGTTAAAGATTTTGTTTTGTTGGATAATTTTTATGTCGATGCAGAAGTCAGTGCCGATGGTCATAATTGGTCAATGGGTGCCTATGCCAATGATTTTGTGGAGAAAACGTGGCCCACAAGTTATGGGGGTCGCGGTGGCAACTATGATTTTGAAGGTTCTCGCCGTGTGGCTTTTCCAAAAGGGGGTTTTATTTGGGATGCGTGTCAAAGAGCGCATGTTTCATATCGCACTTATGGTGAATTTGCAGAATATTTTAAATCGAATTATAAGACATTGGAGGGGCGCATTTGCCCTAATTATTCAAGTTGGGATTTAAAAATCCAAGACATTGTGAGAGAACGTGTTTGGGAACATGATTTTGATTCGCTATTGAAAATCAATCAGTTACCACACTTTTCGACCATTCGTTTGGGTACTGACCATACGTCGGGCATGTCAAAAGGCGCATACTCGCCTAATGCAGCCATAGCGGATAATGACTTAGCCGTGGGGCGTTTTGTTGAGCATTTGGCGCAGTCCGCTATTTGGAAAGAATCGGCTGTTTTTATACTTGAAGATGATGGACAAAATGGTGCCGACCATGTGGATGCGCATCGTTCAACGGCATACATTGCCAGCCCTTATATCCGTCGCAATTTTGTTGACCACACGATGTATTCTACAAGTTCGATGTTGCGGACCATGGAACTGATTTTAGGCGTTGCGCCGATGAGTCAATACGATGCAGCTGCGATGCCGATGTATCGGTGTTTTACAGACAAACCTAATTTCGCATCTTTTAAAGCCTTGCCAGCGGGTGTTGATATTCATGAACGCAATGTGGCAGATAATGAATTGTCGCGTCAATCTGCCTATTTCAATTTAGCACAATTGGATGCCGTGCCTGATCGGTTGTTCAATGAACTGCTTTGGAAAGCGATAAAAGGTATGAATTCAGAAATGCCACCGCCTGTCCGTGCCGCTTTTGTTTGGGCGAATGCCAATCAAGAAGATGAGGATTAAAATTATAAAAACTTTCCGCAAGTTTGAAACTTGCGGAAAGTTATGTTGCCCAAAATAAAGTGTACTTTTGCGCCTCAAAAAAGGAGATTAATGGTCTTAACAATCAATAATTTTGATAAATACGTTAATCAAGGCGTTGTTGAGAGAGGCAAACGGCTGTTTGGTTTAAAGCGCGTCTATGACATCACAGAGACAAATGAGGGCGCATGGA
>JAYTUR010000020.1:0-3162 GCA_043744475.1 Saprospiraceae bacterium
GGAAAATGTTATTTAAAATTTTAAACAGAAATTCACACATGAAAAAAGCAATCGTTTTATTCGTTGCTATTTTAGCTTTTGCTGCAAACAGTTTTGCTCAAAATGCTCCACAAACACAACCATTGCAATCCAACAATAGTGAAAAGGTTGGAAAACACAGAGGTGGCAATGGCAAACATGCCGACGGTATGGACATGAAAAAGGAATTGAACTTGACTGCCGACCAATCAAAACGCATGAAAGACATCGGCAACACGTATAAAGGCAAAAGGCAAGCCCTAAGAACCGATAATTCATTGTCGAAAGAGCAGAAAAAAGCACAAATGTCTGAAATGAAAAAATCTCACGACTCGGAAGTTAAAGGCGTTTTGAATGCAGACCAAAACGCAAAAATGTCTGAGATGAAAAAACAACGCCGCGACAAAATGAAGGCGCACAAAGGTGAACATAAAGGCAAAAAACAGAGTGAAGCTAAAACTGCTCCTAAATCTAATTAAACAAAGCCTTAGAGTCGCATGAAAAAGCCTACTGATTTCGGTCAGTGGGCTTATTTTTTTTATTTTTACACCCCCTCAGTATTGTGGGTTATTTTTATTTTAAAATTATTTGAAACCCTACATAACATATATTTACTGTCACTCACTGTTTTTCGCTGCGCTCAAAAGGCGTGCTTTTGAATTTTTTTTATAGATTGAGCCTATTTTCAAGAAAAAATCAAAGATTTTTTCTTGAAAATAGGCTCAATCCGATAGACATTGCACTTGTACGCTTTTCGAGCGTAGTAAGAAACAGTGAGTAATTGCTCTTTTAGAATTTATGTAGGGTTTTAGATAAAACCATAAATGATTAAGAATGGTAGAACTAAAAAGAACCAATTCCGATAATCCAGATTTTATTGAATTGGTTAAACATCTTGACGCTGATTTAGCGAAAAGGGACGGCGAAGAACATACTTTCTATGACCAATTTAATAAAATTACCCACATCAAACATGCTGTTGTTGCTTTTGAAAATGGTCAAGCTGTTGGTTGTGGCGCAATCAAAGAATTTGACTCGCAGAGTATGGAGGTCAAACGTATGTACACAGTTCCTGTCCTTCGTGGAAAAGGTTTGGCTACGATTGTATTAAAGGAGTTGGAAAAGTGGGCTAATGAATTGTCCTATTCACGTTGCGTTTTAGAAACAGGCAAAAAACAACCCGAAGCGATTGAATTGTACAAAAAGAATGGGTACGTCCTCATTCCCAATTATGGACAATATATTGGAATTGAAAACAGTGTATGTTTTGAAAAAAGATTATAGACCAATTATTCATTAACCTCATACACATCGGGCAAATTGCGTCCTAAACCATCGAAGTCTAAGCCATAACCAACGATAAAATGATTGGGAATCTCAAAACCTAAGTATTTGATACTGAGGGGGTGCTGCAAAGCCTCTGGCTTGTGAAAACAAGCAGCGATTTCGACAGACGCAGGCTCTTCTTTATCGAGTTCTTTAAAAAAATTGTGCAGCGTATTGCCTGTATCAACAATATCTTCAACAATAATAATGTGTCGCCCACGTAAATCGGTATCTAAACCAAGAACAGTCGTCACTTTACCAGTCGTCGCCGTTCCTTTATATGAAGATAGCTTTACAAAGGTCAATTCCAAGTCCGTATCAATCGCTCGCGACAAATCAGCCGCAAACATGTATGCACCGTTTAAAATTGACAATAAAAGTGGTTTTTTACCTGCATAATCCACAGTTATCTGTTTTCCAATAACCGCTATCCTATCTGCAATGGTTTGTGCAGAAATCATAGGTTTAAAAGATTTATTATGAACTGTAATGAGCTGATTTTCAATCATTATTTTCTTTTTTTTGGTATCATTTTTAAATTAGTTAATTCTAAACTGGGTCAAAGGTAAGTTTAGAATTCATAAATAAAAGTGGGAAACACCAATATTCGTGCATAAATGTTGCTTCTCAAATTTTTATAAGATAGGCAATTTAGAAAAAAATAAATATCTTTGAAGTCAAAAGCAAACACTACGAGCATGAACATTCCTCTTATTAAAAATACAATAACTATATTCCTACATGCTTTTTTGACAATGGCATCGCTCACTGCCATGGCTCAACCCACCGTTCAATGGGATAAAACCTATGGTGGAAAAGGTTGGGAAACCCTTCAATCTGCTTTTAAAACGGAAGATGGTGGTTTTTTGCTCATTGGCTCTTCCGATTCACCCACCGACGGGCGTGATGTAACCCAAGCTGGACGAGGTGCTGAAGACTATTGGATTGTTCGTATTGATAGTTTAGGTAAAAAATTGTGGGATAACCGTTATGGTGGCGACACAACTGACCGCTGCTACAAAGCCATTCAAAATAATGAGGGGTATCTTTTAATTGGTGCAAGTCTTTCTGGAAAAACAGGCGATAAATCGGAAAAGAGCAAAGGTGGCTTCGATTTTTGGATAGTTCAGATTGCACCTGATGGAACGAAACGGTGGGAAAAAACATACGGTGGCAGTGGCGACGACCAACCTTTTAACGCCTTAGTGACTGACAATGGTAACAGCTATCTCATTGTGGGTCATTCCGATTCGCCGGCAAGTGGCGATAAAACAATGGCAAGTCAAGGAGAAAATGATATTTGGCTACTCAAAATAGATAGAAATGGTAATAAGTTATGGGACAAATCCTTTGGCGGCGATGACCGTGACGAATATCCGTATGCTTTGAGTACTACTCAGGACGGCAATTTTATACTCGCTTGTGAATCTATTTCAGGACGTTCTGGTGATAAATCAGAAGCTTTACGGGGTGTAAAAGGAAATAACAAAGACATTTGGGTCATCAAATTTGATGGTAATGGACAAAAGATTTGGGACAAAACGTATGGCAGTTCAAAATTAGATGAGATTAGGGATTTACAAGAACTCAAAGACGGCTCTTTCCTCATCGGTGCTTCCAGCAATGGCGAACCCGATTTTGATAAAACCGCTTTAAACTATGGTGAAGCGGATTTTTGGATAATCAAAATTGATAAAAACGGCAAAAAGATATGGGACAAAACGTATGGCGGCAATAGCAATGACCGCATCGTCGCCATTGAACAAAATAAAACGGGCTATATCATGTTGGCGGGTCAGTCTATTTCATTGCCAAGTG
>JAYTUR010000021.1:0-12399 GCA_043744475.1 Saprospiraceae bacterium
GCTCATTTCGGGGTAAATTTTCCGATGCTGATACGCCGCAATTCCGTTCTGTTTTTAGAACAACAAAATCAAGATAGAATGCAGAAATTAGACGTGCAACTCGTTGATTTACTGGAAGGTACAGATGTGATGATAAAAAAATATGTTGCCGAACAATCAAGTACCCCCCTCAGTATGGCAGATGAAAAAGCGGCGTTAAACGATGTTTTAGATAAGGTTTTGGCAAAGGTTTTGGCGGTTGACGCAGGTTTAGAAAAAGCTGTTTTAGCTGAAAAAACAAAACAACTGCAAAGTTTGGACTTACTCGAATCAAGGGTTTTGAA
This sequence comes from Saprospiraceae bacterium, assembly GCA_043744475.1. Classification (GTDB taxonomy): domain Bacteria; phylum Bacteroidota; class Bacteroidia; order Chitinophagales; family Saprospiraceae; genus JAAFJT01. Next base: position 324 of record JAYTUR010000021.1, read on the forward strand.
AGCCGAAAAACAAAAACATGAAACAGCTTTGAATCAGTTAAAAGCCCTGCAACAAAAACTCTTTCCAAACGGTGGTTTACAGGAGAGGGCGGATAACTTTTTACCCTTTTATCTCAAACATGGTGAGGCGTTTTTTAACATTTTGAAGGAGCATCTAAACCCTTTGGAAAAAGGATTTATTATTATTTCAGAATGAAAAAAGTCGCAAATTAAGTTAAGATTTGCGGCTTTTTATATTGATTATCAACTACTTACGGTCAAACATCTCTAATAAATCAGAAATCGTATCTTTCAAGTCTTTACGATTGATAATGAAATCAAGAAACCCTTTATCCAACAAGAATTCAGAAGATTGAAAGCCTTCAGGCAGGTCTCTTTTGATGGTTTCACGAATGACACGAGGACCTGCAAAGCCAATAAGTGCATCAGGTTCACCCATATTAATGTCGCCCAACATGGCATAAGAAGCCGTCACACCACCCGTGGTTGGGTCGGTCATCAATGAAAAGAACGGAATGCCTTCTTTAGCCAATTGGCTCAATTTTGCGCTTGTTTTCGCCATTTGCATTAAAGAATAAGCAGATTCCATCATACGCGCACCGCCAGATTTTGAAATAATCATAAATGGCACTTTCATTTTACGGCTTAAATCAATGCCGCGTGCAATACGCTCTCCAACAACAGAACCCATTGAGCCGCCTATAAAACTGAAATCCATACAAGCGATAACAAGGTCGCGACCATTCACTTTGCCTGTTGCGACAGCAATGGCATCACTCAAACCTGTTTTTCTAACAGCTTCAGTGAGGCGGTCGGGATAGGATTTAGTGTCAACAAACTTTAAAGAGTCTTTTGAAACAATTTCTTCAAAAAGCGGTTGAGAGCCGCCTGCATCGAAAATGAATTTGAAATATTCTTTTGAACCAATACGTCCGTGATAATCGCATTTTGGGCATTTATGAAAGTTGTCTCGAAACTCTTTCATCGTCGAGGTTTCGCTACATTTAGGGCATTTGAACCAAATGCCTTCTGGAGCTTCCTTTTTGTTGACTGTTGCAGTCTTAATGCCGTCTTGTAAACGTTTGAACCAACCCATATTTAGGATTTAGGATTTTCAAAATTTGTTTCAACGTATTGATTTTGAATACATTAGAAAACAGAATCTTGTTTTATGTTTTATTATGCCGTTAAGTTTTAACTTGCCGTATTCTTTTTTTTTAGTCAAAAAAGATACAATTTTAAGACAAAAGAGACAGTTTTTTATAATAATATCTACTTTGTTTTCTCGTTTTTTGGAGTTTTGAGGATTCTAAGAAAACGGATGAACCGCTATTCTGGCGGCAAAATTAGTCAAATCTTTTAAACGAGCAAGTATATGGAATTTGGTAAAGTTCAAGATCTATCTAACATTGATTTCTCATTGCCCTCTGATAGCGTTGAAACTGTCAATTTACTGAGGGGGGCTTTGTCTCATCGAGTCGGTTTACCACGCGTTTATATCGGTTGTACGGGTTGGCATAACAAAGAATGGGTCGGTTGGGTTTATCCAAAAGTTTGTAAATCAACGGATTATCTACGTTTTTATAGCCAACAATTTAATACCATAGAAATGAATACGACGCATTACAGAATCCCAACTTCGAAAGATATTGAAAAATGGCGACGTGACTCAATCCCTGATTTTCGTTTTGCCCCAAAAATGCTACAAACTGTCAGCCATGCCAAAAACTTGGGCTATGGAACGGGTTTAACAACGCAGTTTTGTGAAGTGATTCAAGGTCTAGAAGAAAAATTAGGCGTTTGTTTCATGCAAATGCCGCCACATTTCAAATTTTCTGATTTCAATATTTTTGAAAAATATATTTCTAAGTTTCCTAAAACCATTCCGTTAGCTATTGAAATTCGACATGAAGAATGGTTTTCAAATCAAATTCATTTCGAGACCTTTTTTAATATACTTCAACACTATCAAGTTTCAACGGTCATTACGGATGTGGCGGGCAGACGTGATGTTTTGCATCAACGATTGACGACACCTAAAGCCATTATACGTTTTGTCGGTAATGATTTGCATCAAACCGATTATTCTCGGATAGATGAATGGGTTGAGAAACTGAAAACGTGGTTTGAATTAGGCTTACATGCAGTCTATTTTTTTACTCACGAACCAGATAATATAAAAGCGCCGCATTTGGCAAAATACTTGCATGACAAAATAAAAAGTAGTTTTGAGGCGATACTGAGGGGGCCTGTTTTTGAAAAAGAAGAAAAGCAATTTAAATTGTTCTAGAAAATCATTGTACAAAATGTAATATTTAACAAAGTTGTGACTTTTTATTTGAAAAAAGTCATAATAAAGTTGTCATTGCGATGATAATTATTTCAATTTTTACATTTTAAAATAAATAATACTATGTTAAAAGAATTTAAAGATTTCGCGATTAAAGGTAATTTAGTTGACACTGCTATTGCATTTGTCATGGGTATGGCGTTCGGTAAAATTACTTCTACTTTTGTTGACGGCATGGTCATGCCATTAGTCTCAATGTTAACCGATGCAGATTTCACAACTTGGAAAACAGTATTAAAAGAAGCCGTAGTTGCGGCTGATGGCAAGGTATTATCGCCTGAAGTTGCCGTAAAATATGGTGATTTTGTATCAGCCATCATTTACTTCATAATCGTCGCATTTGTGATGTTTTTAATTGTTAAGGCTGTGGCTGCTGCCAAAAAATCGGAAGAAGAAGCCCCTACTGCACCGCCTGCTCAAGAGGTATTACTTGGAGAAATACGCGATTTGCTTAAAACAGGAAAATAGTAAATAAATATTGTGACGTATATGCTTTTTTTGTGTCTATTGTAGAAACACACTTCGTATAAAAAACAAACTATTTCACTTTTATTTTTGATGATAGTAAACATGAAAATTAAAGCTGATGCTGAAAAGTGTTGGCTATTTTTTTGTGATTTTGTATCAAACCCACTCATTTTCTACCTTTTTTCTATATTTTCAAGCATGAATTCATTTTTTTGATGAAAAACTTGTAGAACTCGCCAGTTCTTTCAAACTTTATGACTTACAAGCAAAGCCTTTATAAAAAACATTCAAAATGTGAACAAAATTTGGACCGTCAATGGACAAGTACGCATACCAAAATACGCATACATGAGATTTTACACTTTAATTATTGGTTTTGCCTGTTGTTTTCTGCTTTCTTCGTGTAGGGATAATGCAGCTAAAAAAGCTGAAAATATTATGCCTCCGATTGCTAAAAAAGAGCAAAAAATTTTTGAGGAACATGGCAATCGTCGTCTCGACGACTACTTTTGGCTGTCGAATCCACAGGACTCGGCTGTCATAGCTTTGTTGGATGCTGAAAATGCCTATACCACAAAAATGCTGGCGCATACTGAGGGGTTACAAAATAAAATTTTTAAGGAAATTACGGACAAACAAGAACAACAAAAAGACGAATTACCCACCAAAAGAAATGGCTATTGGTACTATAATCGCTACGAACCGAAACAAGCCTTTCCATTGGTTTGTCGCAAAAAAGAATCGTGGAATGCGCCAGAAGAAGTGATTTTAAACTTGCCTCAATTCTCTAAAAAATACAATCATTTTGAATTATCAGATGTTGTTGTCAGCCCTGACAATAATTTCGTCGCATTTTTGGTAGATACCACAGGCGAAAGGCGGCATATTTTGCAGATTAAAAATCTTAGAACGGGTGACTTATTATCTGAAAAAATGCCCAATACGGCTGCACAGGCTTTGGAATGGACAAATGACTCTAAGCATTTATTTTATGTTGAGGTTGATGAAACTGTTAGAGGTTACAAAGTGCTTAGGCATACTTTGGGTTCAGATGTCAACACCGATAAAACCATATTTGAAGAAAAAGACAAGTCTTATGTGGTGGCATTGAGTAAATCACGCAGCCGCCAATTCATTTTTATTGGTTCGTACAGTAATTCATCCAATGAATTTCGTTTTTTTGATGCCAACAAAGCCGATGATGAGCCGAAATTGGTACAAACGCGACAAAAAAATCTAATTTACGATGTGAATCACTATGAAGGTGAGACGTTTTTTATTCAAAACAACGTCAACGCACCTAATTTTAAGCTGTCAACAGCCCCCCTCAGTAAACCCAATATGACGAATTGGAAAGTCCTTGTTCCGCACAGCGATTCGTCTTTGATGGAGAATTTTGAAGTGTTGAAAGATTATATTGTTGTTCAAGATAAAGTCAAGGGTTTGAACAAAATACGCATTATGAATCGTGAAGATAAAACATGGCAAGAAATTGACTTAGGCGATGAAGCTTATATGGCTGAAATAAGCCTTTCCGATTTTGATAATTTTTCATTGGACAGCATTCGTTATAATTATCAATCGCTTTCGACACCGCCTTCTACGTTTAGTTATAACATTAAAACGAAATCTAAAACGATATTACACCAAGTCGTTGTGACGGGTTATAATATCTCAAAATACGAGTCAAAACGGATTTGGATTACAGGGCGTGACAGTGTGAAAATACCCCTCAGTATTGTCTATCGAAAAGATTTATTTTTGAAAAATGGCGCGAATCCTTTGATTTTATATGCTTATGGTTCTTATGGCATCAGTATTGACTCTCATTTTCAATCCGATTTGATAAGTATGCTAGACAGGGGTTTTGTTTACTGTATTGCGCACGTCCGTGGCGGTCAGGAATTGGGTAGAAAATGGTATGAAGATGGCAAATTGCAGAAAAAGAAAAATTCGTTCAATGACTATGTAGATTGTGCGGAATATCTTGTGCGTCAACGTTTTACGTCAACTGACCGCCTTTTTGCTTATGGTGCAAGTGCCGGAGGGATGTTGGTTGCTACGGCAATGAATATGCGCCCCGAATTGTTCAAAGGTGTGATTGCCGAATTGCCATGGACTGATGTTCTTTCCGATATGCTTGACGAAACATTGCCATTGACCACTCTGGAATATGGCGAATGGGGCAATCCCAATAATAAAAGTGACTATGAATATATGTTGTCATGGTCGCCTTATGACAATGTTAAACCGGCTAATTATCCTGCCGTCTTTGCATTTGCCAACCTTGCGGATTCACAAGTACCTTATTATTCACCGACAAAATGGGTTCAAAAATTGCGGGTCAATAATACTGGAAAAAATCCTATTTTATTGCATTGTGATAAAGCAGCGCGCATCAGTTCAGGCGCGGGTCGTTTCGAGTTGAGCCGTTTGGTGGCTATGCAATTTGCTTTTATGTTGGATGTATTGGGGAAATCGGAATGAAATCACCCCCTCAGTATTTAACCAAACAAATCGCTACTCAAATATCTATCGCCTCGGTCGCAAACGATAAAAACAATAATGCCTTCTGTCAACGTTTTCGCTAATCGCAAAGCCGCGGCCGCTGCACCGCCCGAACTCATACCCGCAAAAATAGCTTCTTCCTTTGCCAAAAGCCTTGTCGTAGCAATGGACTCTGCTTCCGAAACATCTAAAACCAAATCCACACGCGACGCATCAAATATTTGAGGTAAATATTCAGGTTCCCACCGCCGAATCCCTGGAATCGAAGACCCCTCAGTCGGTTGGCATCCGACAATCTGAATTGCAGCATTTTGTTCTTTCAAAAACATAGAAGTACCCATAATTGTCCCTGTTGTGCCCATAGAACTGACAAAATGCGTTACTTTTCCTTGTGTATCGCGCCAAATTTCAGGGCCTGTGGTTTTGTAATGCGCCATATAGTTGTCGGGATTGGCGAATTGGTTGAGCATATAAAACATTCCCGAAGCAGCTTTTTCCTCTGCATAGTCGCGACATTTTTCAATCGTTTCTAATAATGTAACCTTTGCGCCATACGCTTCCATTGCCAAAGTTCGTTCCCGCGTGGCATTTGAAGGCATAACCAATTCAATTTCTAAATTATACAAACGCGCAATCATCGCTAATGCGATGCCCGTATTACCGCTTGTTGCTTCAATCAAAGGCATATTTGGCTTAATATCACCTCGTTCGAAAGCTGCGCGCACCATATTCAAAGCAGGTCGGTCTTTGACGCTACCTGCTGGATTGTTTCCTTCAAGTTTTGCAAAAACAGTTACATTTGGGTTCGTATTCAGTTTTTGCAATTTAACCATAGGCGTATTGCCAATCAAATCAATAATAGAAGACATAAATAATGAGAGAATATAAGGTGTAAAAAAATATGAGCACTTGATTTTGAAACGCAAAAAAACAATAAGAGTTTTGATAACCACCCATTTTGAAAGACCTCAAAGGGTAGTGGGGCAAAATTAAAAGAAATGTTAAACCTTCCAAGGCTTGTTTAAATTCAATAATTCATTGTAATTTCACGTTTGAAATTTAATTTATTTATCATCAAAAACCGTTGCTTAAATTATGAGAATAAAAATACACTTTATTATCGGTTTCTTTATGTGCTTCGCAACCGCAGTAAATGCCCAAACACCCTGTAAGCCAGATTCGATTCGTTATCGCGATTCAGCATCGGGTGTTTATCCTTTACCTTATATTCAAAATACTCGACCCAATGGCGGTATTGACAAAGCCGCCTGTTTGACTAAAACTTATAATTTTGTTTGGACAATTAAAGTCGGAGATACGATTACTGTGCCCAATCCGTTCGGTGGAGGGACAATACAAGTTCCCTTAGACAGTGTATTAATCGGAAAAACTTCTGCCATTTCAGGTTTACCCGTGGGTATCACTTACGCCTGTAACCCGCCAAATTGCACTTGGAAAAAACAAACACAGGGCTGCGTTGGACTTTCAGGTGCACCTGTAGCATCAGATAGCATCAAAACTTATCCATTGGTCATTTCTGGAAAAGCCTATCCGGGTGGGTTTTATGCCTCGCTTTTTCCAAACGGCTACGATTTGACATTCCCTGGAGCGATTGCTGAAGGTTCTTATGACTTGAAAGTCTATGCAGCCAACGATTCACGCTGCACAACTGCTGCGGAAGACTTGACGGAAGTCAGCGGTATGACTGCCACGCCAAACCCGACGAATGGTAAAACTGTTATCCATATTGAATCAACGGTTTCAGACAAATTTGAGTTTAATGTTACTGACTTATTAGGTCGGAGGGTCATTTCAAGACCCCTCAGTATTCAAGCAGGTCAGAACTCTTTTGACCTCGATGTAACGAATTTACCAAATGGTATTTACATTTATATGCTCGCGAAGGGCAATCGTTTAATTTCTAATAAATTGATTATCAATCAATAATATTTTTTAAAAAAGAAGAAATTGTGCTACGCTTGATTAGTGTGGCACAATTTTTTTTTGATTAAATTGTTGTAAACACTCGAATATCTAAATTCCGACATTAATGTTAACTTTGCACCCTTTAATGCCAAAAGGCAACATCTTAACGTAAAAACCGTTTTCAAAACGATTCAAATGCGCTTTGCGCCATCACAAATCTCACAATCTCAGCATGAGACATATTTACATTATTTTTTTACTCATTTTTAGCACATTTTGTGTTCAAGCTCAAACGGAAGGTGTACGTTTACTACCCCTCAGTACTTATCCGATTTTAGAGACATATTCTGAACTGCCACAAGCAGAAAGTCTGATTCCAGATTCCATTGACTTACCTTTTATTGACGATTTCAGCTATGCAGGTCCTTATCCAGACCCTAATTTATGGCTTGATAATAAGGTGTTTATCAATAACACGATGGGTTTTAATCCCCCCTCAGTAGGTATGGCGACTTTTGACGGCATTAACTACAACGGTAAACCTTATGGGCAAGTAGGCGAATATGGTAAAGGTGATGTTTTGACCTCAAATTATATCAATTTGAGGACATTTACGAATCCCGACGGCAGTAAACGCCTTTTGACGGCAGCAGATTCCATCTATATGACCTTCTTTTTGCAACCGAAAGGTTTGTGTTATGAACCTTTGGAACAAGATTCTATGGTCTTAGAATTTAGAGACAATACAGGCATTTGGCAAGTCATAAAGGGTTTTAAAGGCTTAAAAACCTATATCGCAGACGATAGTTTTCCGCCTTTTACAATGTATTTTATTCCAATTAAAGATGCCAAATATCTTTATGGTAAATTCCAATTCCGTTTTTTTAATTATGGTCAAATTGACGGGGCAAACGAAGTTTGGCATCTCGATTATGTGAAAATTGGTACAAACCGTCGTTTGAATGACAAAACCCTAGACGATTTGGCGTTTGTTGATGCGCCTCGCTCATTGTTGACGCGGTATAGTGCAATGCCATGGAAACAGGCATTTCCAAATGTGGCGACAGAAGTGAATGATAAATTTAATGCCCGTTTGTACAATCATTTTGTTGACCAACGCAATCCGACCAATACGAATGTGAAAATCACCACTTCGACAGGTGTTTCGGCTGTTTCGACCATTACTATTTTAGATGGTGTGAATGTGCCGCCCAATCAGTTTTATTTATCGGCGACAAAAACATATCCTACAACGCTGCGCAGCCAACTCGCTACAGTACCATCTGCGACTGAAAATGTGATTGTTACAACTGAAAATAGCCTTGTTATTGCCGGTCAAGAAGGAAAAGATTTAGCAAAAGCCGCTTTACGCAACGATGTTGTATCTCGAAAAACCGTTTTCTCAAATTACTTTGCTTATGACGATGGCACAGCAGAATTGATATTTGCGGCTACGGGTTTCAGTCAACAAACTGCTGTTCAGTTCCGCACAAATGTAGCGGATACCTTGCGTGGCGTTCAGTTTTCCTTCCCTTATGTCCGCAAAAAGTATCAATTTATTGACCCAAAATTCAATATTCAGATTTGGAAAGATTCATTGAATACAACGCCAATTTATGAAAAGAAAAGCGTTTCACCGTTTTCTGTTGATGTCAAAGTGGATTCTATTCAAGGCATAACAACGTATAGACTCGAAACGAAAACGGGTGGTCGAGACACGGCTATTTTCCTACCAGCCAACACCACTTTTTATGTCGGGTATCAAAATATTGATAATCAAATTCCTATTGGTTTGGACAGAAACAGTTTTGACAAAGCGAAATACATTTTTACAAAACTCAATAATAAGTGGGATACCATCCAATATTATCCCTTAGGTGCATTGATGATTCGGGCAGTGGTGGGCAATAAAGTGGCTCAAAATACGAGTTCTCTTGCTACACATGAATTAACTTTGTCTGAAGTGATGACGGTTTATCCAAATCCTACGACCGACCGTTTGTATATTGATTTGAAAAAAGGCAATGAAGACGACTACGAAATGAGTGTTTTTAATATGATCGGACAACTGCAAAAGCGTGAAATACTGAGGGGGGGGCAAATCAATTTGGATAATGCCACAACGGGTATTTATTTTTTAAAAGTTAGAAATATTAAGACAAATCAAACTTTCATTCATAAATTTGCCGTCAATAATTAACAACTAACAACCTATAAAAATGGATATAACAGTTAACGAACTGAAAAAACGCCTTGAAGCAGGCGATAAATTTGTTTTCATTGATGTGCGTGAACCTTATGAATACGCAGAATTTAATTTGGGTGCTCAATTGATTCCGTTGTCAACTATTCCAGATGCAGCAAACGGTGTTTTAGCCGATAATAAAGCAGATGAAATTGTTGTTCACTGTCGTTCTGGCGCACGTTCAGGAAATGCAAAGGCTTTTTTGGTGCAAATGGGCTTTCAAAATGTCCGCAATTTAGAAGGCGGCGTTTTGGCTTGGCAACGCGAATTCGGTGTATAGGTACACTCGGAAATAACAACATAAAGCAGCTTGTCATACCAATAAGATAAAAAGCGTTCAATGGGTGATTCCTTTGGACGCTTTTTGTTTACATAAGTAGGTGACAGTAAATAGTCATATGCGCATAAACTATTCAATTCCAATGGTTTATTAAAAATAAAAGTGATGATTATTTAAAACGAACTACTTGCAGTGAATTTGTACCTCAATAATAAATACAGGTGTTGTTTCTGTCACCATTTCAGGTACTTTAAAGTAGCGACGGTTCACTTTTTCAAACAAAATTATTTAATGACCGTTTCTGCGCATTTCATCTCGCCGCATGGGCATGGCATCTATCAAGCCAAACAATTGCGTATTCTGAATGATTTTATCAGACCTTAAAGCTACATGACCATCTTTCCCAATCAATAAAAAAGTGAACGGTGTAGCCGTGATATTGTATTTCTTTAGAAATGATTTGTCTGTTTTGTCTAATACAAAAGTCTCGATGACAATATCTCTATCTGAGCAACCCGCTTCATCAGATTTCAAAATTTGCTTTTGTTGTAGGAGTTTTGCATTGTTTTCAGTGTTTGAAAAGAGTAAGACACGTCGGTTGTTATTTCTTTGAGCAGATAAAATCCCAGTGCTGAAACTAAGGATGAAAAGGAGGTGTATTTTGACATTTTTGTAAGCCATTTTATCATTTTTTAAATTTAAAGCTAACAATACAACGCAAAGGCTTGTGACATGTTCAGTGAACCCCTTCAGTATTTTACTTTAATTGAAATATTGTTGCCGTAAAAATTGAATGGTATTTTCTATAAAATGTAACAGTTAAAGGAAAGTATCTTAAACTATTTTTAATGCTTGACACAGTTCAGTGAACACTCTCTGCAGTTCGAGTTCTAACTTGTGCGTTTGCGACTCTAACGTGTGCGTTTTAATAAAAATCAAAAGGCTTTTACCTTCTAACAGGTGGTGTGCAATGAAATCACAAAATGCCCGCCTCATAACGACTTGTCGTATATTAATCCGCCAAAATTTTCTTTCTAATTTTATTTTTGAAAAAAGAAAATACACTTTGATAAAGCTACTTTTGCCTCAATTTTACACAAATCACTCATTATTTTGAAAATTATGGCAAAACCTGATATTATTTTTGAAGACGACCATATCATTGTTGCGAACAAACCGGCGCAACTTTTAACGATACCAGATAGGTTCGATAATACAAAACCGAGTCTGTATGCAGACTTAAATCAAATATTTGGAAAAGTATTCATTGTACACAGACTTGACCGTGAAACTTCGGGTATTATCGTTTTTGCAAAAAATGAAGAAGCGCATCGCAATCTGTCTATTCAATTTGAAAACCACGAAACACAAAAAGTTTACCTCGCTTTGCTTGATGGCGTGATGCACCAAGATGAAGGTGAGATTGACAGACCCATAGCAGAACATCCGACTATTCCAGGCAAAATGACCGTTGCTAAAAAAGGGAAAGCGTCTTTGACTTTGTTTAAAGTGACTGAACGATTTAAACATTTTACGCTTGTGGAGGCAGATATTCGGACAGGACGGACACATCAAATACGGGTACATTTTCAAAGTTTGGGCTATCCTTTAGCCATTGATACGCTTTATGGGCGACGGACGGCACTTTTTGGACATGACATTAAAAACAAATTTAAATTAGGTAAATTCACAGAGGAAGAAACTCCTTTGATGAAACGAACCTCGCTCCATGCTTTTCGCTTGAGTTTCAAGCACCCCCTCAGTAATGAACCCGTTAGTTTTGAATCAGAGTTGCCAAAAGACTTTCGTGCCTTGTTAAATCAATTGAGAAAATGGGGAAAATGAAAAACATAGATTGGAATTATCTCATTATCACTGTCCTTGCCGCACTGTTTTTTTTACCCTTTTTAGGACATGTACATTTGTTTGATTGGGACGAAATCAATTTCGCAGAATGTGCCAGGGAAATGTTGGTTACGGGTGATTATTTGCGTCCACAAATTAATTTTGCGCCTTTTTGGGAAAAACCACCGCTTTTTATTTGGTTTCAAGCTATTTCGATGCACTTTTTTGGCATTAATGAATTTGCTGCTCGTTTGCCTAATGCGGTCTGTGGCCTCACCACTTTATTGGTTATTTACAATTTAGGTAAACGGTTGTATGATAAAACCTTTGGTTGGGTGTGGGTATGCGCTTACATTGGTTCTATTTTACCGCATTTGTATTTCAAGTCAGGTATCATTGACCCGTGGTTCAATCTATTCATTTTTCTATCGTTCATTTTTTTAATTAAAGATGA
>JAYTUR010000022.1:0-12346 GCA_043744475.1 Saprospiraceae bacterium
CTTAGTGCCTTGCTCATAAGAATAAACCAATTTTATCAAAGTCGGTTCGGCATACATCCTGCCTAAAAATTGAAGTCCTGCGGGCAAGTTGTCCGAAGAAAAACCCATTGGAACATTAAATGCAGGCTGACCCGTATGTGGTGCTATAATTTGGCTGTTATCACCTTTGTATTCTACTCGTTTCAATTCTTCATTGTAAGTGTTGGTTTTGGCAGGTTTGTTATTCCACGTTGGATAAATGAGGACATCCAGTTTTAATTCATCCATCTTGTCTTCAATTGCCTTACGGAAAGCAATTCTTCGGGGAGCGGTATAGGTATCTTGGCAATCTGGATTTCGATTAGTCAAATTGGCTATGATTCGAGCCTCGGCGGATTTCGATTTTGAACCAATTCGGACGATATCTTCTAATGTTTTTATGGTGTCGTTCTTCACATATTTTGCCAAATAAGTTTCCACATCACCTCTAAAATCAGAACACCATAAGTCTTTTCTGAGATTTGAAAAATCGGGAATGATTACAGTATCAACAATTGTCGCGCCCATCGCCTTCATATCCAAAATCGCTTTTTCAAATAAAGCTTTCACTTCTGCATCGGCATTACCTTCATTGCTGCCTAATCTTGAGGATGCGGGAATATTTTCACATAGTTCTCGCAATACGCCTATTCTTGCACCCTTCAGTCCATCTTTTTTCAAAAACTGCGTATAATTCTTGGGCGTTTTCCCTTCTGAATATTTGGTCAATGGGTCATTTGGGTCATAACCTACCATAATTTCTAATACCCGTGTCGCATCTTCCACTGTTCGACACATAGGACCAACGACATCTGTTTTAAGGTTTAGTGGCACAATATCAGCTCGACTGATTAAGCCTAAAGTCGTTCTAAAACCAACCAACGAATTATGAGAGGAAGGACCCCGAATCGAGTTTCCTGTATCGGTACCCAATCCAATTGTTCCAAAATTAGAAGCAATAGAAGCTCCCGTTCCACCACTTGAGCCTGCGGGAACATACTCTAAATTGTAAGGATTGAGCGTTGCCCCATGCGTAGAACTAAACGAATTCCACGGCGTAAAAGCCCATTCTGCCATGTTTGATTTGGCGATGATGATAGCCCCTGCCTTTACTAATTTGTCAATCACAAAGGCATTTGCCTCTGGTACAAAATCTTTCAAAGCCAAAGCACCTGCCGTGGTAGCAAGTCCTTTGGTATTGATATTATCTTTGACGATAAGCGGAATGCCATGAAGTGGACGTAAGACTCCCGTTTTTTTATATTCTTCATCCAATGCTTTAGCAATAGCAAGTGCATTCGGATTTATCGTCGTTATAGCGTTAATTTTTTTATCAAATTGCTTAATACGTTCCAAATAAGCAGTTACTAATTGTTCACTCGTATATAGCCCCTTTTTGTACGCCTTGTGAATTTTGGCAACAGTCAATTCGGTCACATCAATGGGTGCATCTTTCTTTTGGGCGTGGGCAAAGTTGATAAACAACACAAGGGAGATAAAGGTGATTTTAATGTTTTTCATAACTATAATGATTGAAATTGTTTAGAAATTGTTTAAAAATTGATTAAAATACTGAGGGAGTATCATTTCTTTGAATAAATAATTTTAGAAAATTTATCAAACAAATCTGTCGTTGCTGTGTTATCAAATACTTCATGTGGGCAATTATGAATAATACAGAACTGACTGCCTTTAATAACATTTTTTTATTTCAATACCATGAGCAAAGGCATTTTTTGACGTTGCGCATCCTCTTCCCAAAACCATCCCCCACAACACCTAAACAAACGAACGGCGGCGCTGATGTCGGTGTTTTTACCGACATCCCACTATCTTATGGGGTCTTTGCCCCCGCAATCCTACAAATTTTTTTTTAATACCACACCACAAACATAAAACAAAGAACCGACATGCCGTTCTCCTTTTAAAAATTACCCATTTTGTTCATAACCACGGTTTATCCCCTCCATAACGTGGTTTTGTTCTGTCCATAACACGTTTTGTTCAGTTAATCACGCGGTTTTGTTTAGTCCATAACGTAATTCGTTCAGTCCATAACGCGGTTTTGTTCTGTCTATAACGTAATTCGTTCAGTCCAAAACACGATTCGTTCAGTCCAAAACGCAGTTTGTTCAGTCTAAAACACGATTCGTTCAGTCCAAAACGCAGTTTGTTCAGTCTAAAACACGGTTTGTTCAGTCCATAACACGGTTTGTTCAGTCCATAACACGATTCGTTCAGTCCAGAACGCGGTTCGTTCAGTCCAGAACACGGTTCGTTCAGTCCTTTGTAAAATTTTTGATATTGCACACAACAGACTTTATGGAGATGTCACCAACCCTTTAAAAAAGGCGGCAAAGTCATCTGCCATCAACCGATAACAGATAAGAATAACCTGCGTCATGCGTCGGCTAAATCTTATTTTTATTCTTACAATTTTGACAACCTGTTTGCCATAAATTTTCATAACAAACTACCCCCTCAGTATAGAAACAAAAAACCGCAAGACTATCGCCGTTTCGATAACAAATCCTTGCCTAAATTCCATTTTTTATTCAGCCCTGACTCCTTACCTTTGCCCGACATTCACTCGAATAGTGTTTTTCGTCATTATTTAAACAAACCATTAAAAATGCCCAACAACTCAAAGCAAGCCAAACTCGATGCCTTCTCGCGTTTGCTGGATATTATGGACGACCTCCGCGAAAAATGTCCGTGGGACAAAAAACAAACGCTCGAAAGTCTCCGCAATTTGACGATTGAAGAAACTTATGAACTGGCAGATGCTATTCTGGACAATAACCTTAAAGGCATCAGCGAAGAAATCGGTGATTTAATGCTCCATACGACCTTTTACGCCAAAATAGGTGATGAACTCGGCGCGTTTGACATCGCCGATTCATTGAATGCGATTTGCGAAAAACTGATTTATCGGCATCCGCACATCTATGGCGATGTCATCGTCAAAGATGAAGAAGAAGTCAAAGCGAACTGGGAAAGATTGAAGCTGAAAGAAGGTAAAAAATCCGTTTTAGAAGGCGTTCCGAAGTCACTTCCTGCGATGGTCAAGGCTTACCGTATGCAAGAAAAGACCGCCAAAGTGGGTTTTGAATGGGATACTGCCGAACAAGTTTGGGAAAAAGTGGTGGAAGAGATTCAAGAGTTCAAAGAAATGATACCCCTCAGTATGCCCGCCGAAAAACGGGAAGAAGAATTCGGCGATGTCATATTTGCGCTCATCAATTACGCCCGTTTTGTGGACGTTGACCCTGAAACGGCTTTGGAAAAGACCAACCGCAAGTTCAAACGCCGCTTCGAATACATTGAGAAGCACGCACTGCGTGACCTTGACGATATGTCACTTGAAGAAATGGATGCTTTGTGGAATGAAGCGAAGGCAGTGGAGCGGATGTGATGATTTAACCGACATTGCGAGGAACGAAGCAATCTGCTAAACTTACGCAGATTGCTTCGTTCCTCGCAATGACGATTAAATCAGTGGTCTAAAAACAATCATCGCAGTATCGTCATATTACCCTTCAGTATTTTTCCGTCATTGACGTTCAAACGCAGGACATAATAATAGGTGCCTTCTGGTAATTCGCCGCCGCTTTGGTTGACACCTTGCCAATCATTCGAATAAGGTTTGGCTTTGTAGAGAATATCGCCCCAACGGTTGAAAATGATAAGTTCATTATTGGGATAATGTTCGATGCCATCAATGCGCAACACATCATTTTTGCCATCTCCGTTTGGCGTTATGGCGTTTGGTATCTCACCTAATTGTGTCACGACGGTATCTTTTGGCTTTGGATTTATCAAAATACGCACTTCGCCTGTATCGCATAGGCGTGTACATATATCGCTGCAAATGGCAAACTTAAACTTGACAATACCTATAAAAGATGTGTCGGGACGGTAGGTAAAACTGCCGTTATTAAACAAATCGAAAGTACCTGCTGTTGGATTAGTCAATTGTGTAATGGTATAAGTGCCAATTGGTGCATTTTCGTTCACTGTTCCGACAACAAGTTTACCAACAGTGGTAATGAGCGATAAAGTATTTGCCTTTGGCAATAAAGGCAAGAATATCTGAACCGTATCACGAACCGTATAGTTCGGACAGGTGGTGTCCGCCACCGACCAAACAAAGGTATTGGTGCCATTTTGCAGATTTTCAGCAACCGATTTAGGGTCAGACGGTGACAAAATGCGCACATTGTTAGTCAGGCTTGTCCACCGACCCTTGTATTGTAGATTTTCGGCCGCATCTAAACCCACACTTGTCGTACAAATACTGCGGTCAACACCTGCATTAGACAAAGGCAAAGGTTTGAGATTAACCCGTACCGAATCGGTTAATTCAGCAATGCACCCGTTTTTATCCTTAACTTCTACCAATATATAAGTCGTTGAAAACGCAGGATTTACGGACAATGTCTGACCGCTCAGTACATTATTAATCAATCGGTTGCCCGTCTCGTCTCGAAGTATGATATTAAAAGTACCTGAGAGATTGGTATTGAATTTCAACAGCGCATTGTCGAAGCGACAAATCGTTGTATCGCCCGTCAGACCCGCTATCAACCTATTTTTGAAAACAATTGGAATACTGCGGCTTGTGGACGTACAAGGCTTTGACAAATCAATAGAACCGTTCGCTAAAGTGTCGCCAACGAGATAGGCGATATAATAAACACGGTTGAATTGTAGGTTTGAGACATCAAAAATGCCCGTTTTGTTTCTTTTTAATATCGTACCTCTTAGGGTTGGTGAACCATCATGCAGCACAAATTCTGCCGCATCATTGCCATCTAATTTCGCATCATTCAGCGAGATAGCTCGACCCGTTAAACCATAACAAACGACAAGCGAGTCAGACCGCAAAGTACCCGCAGAAGTATAACAAGGGCAGTTTTTCAAGCCCGTCACTTGATTAGACACGCAGCCAAAATTATCTTTAACAGTAAAATTATAAGCTGTACCGTTTGGAATCGGATTCGATGCAAAACTATTGCCCGACACGATGCCACTGACCGAACCCATCATTGTATAAGGCGCAGCCGAACCTGTTATATTGAGCTGCACACGATATTGAGTGGCTTCTAAATCACAATTTTCAGACACGAGTGTAAGCCCAGGTAATTCCTTGAAATCAATGCGTATCGAATCAGCATGACTGCAACCAATGGCATTTGATGATTCAAATTTTAAGACATAAACCCCTGATTTTGAAACAATAACATCAGTTTGAGCGACAAAAGAATTGAGGAACGAAATCGTTGCACCTGTCGGTTTATCCACAACACTCCACGTTTGCACCGAAGCTGTGGTCTGACCCCTCAGTAAAGTCCTTAGTCCGCAGACCGTTGTGTCGTTTCCTGCGTTGACAACAGGTTTAGATATAATCGTTATATTTGAACAAGTCCAAAAACCAGCACCACAGGAATTGATGCCGCGCGCACAGACTTGACCGCCTCTTGACGTGCCGAAATTGACCGTAATTTGAGTGCTCGTTGAGTCCCCTACGATACTCGCACCATTCGGTACTTGCCATTGATAACCAATAACATCTTGAAGTGGCGCAATACTAAACGTTGCAACAGCCCCTTCGCAAACAGTCGTCGTACCGATGATATTGGCAGGTGAAGAAGGTGGCGTTTTAACGGTTACAGAAATGCGACTCACTTGTCCATCCGCACAACCGCCCAAAGGCAGGACGCGTACAAGACCACTTGAAGAACCAAATCTGACAACAATTCTGCTTGTATTAATGCCACTGACAATAACTGCACCTGTTGGTACACCCCAAAAATAACTCGCTGCATTTGGGTCATTTTGTACTTCAAAAACAGCCGTTGAATCTTTACAAACGATATTAACACCCGTCAAAGGCAACGAATCGAGGGTATTTTTAACCTCAACGGCTAAGCAAGTTGACTTTTTGACATTACAGTCATTTTGAATTTCAACACAGACATTGCCGCCCGTTGAAGAAGCCCAATCTATTAATACAGAATTGGTTGTACTACCGCCAACAATCGTTGCCCCCGTTGGTACTGTCCATTTATAAGCCGTAATAGCGGCATTTGTCGGTATAGAATAACTGGTGCGACTCATGGGACATACTGGTGTTGCACCCGTAATAACAGGTGTGACAAGTGCCGCGTTTTTAATATTGATATTTAAAGTGACTTTTCGAGTCAAATTACAAGCATTAGTCTGCGTCAAACCAATTGTGTTATTGCCCAAAACATTGTTCCAAACAACCAAAATTGTGTTCGTAGCTTGACCCCTCAGTATCGTCGCACCCGTTGGCACTTCCCAATTGAACTGCATACTGCCGCCGACATTGACGCTATAAACAGAGGTATCATTGGAACAAACTATCGCATTACCTTGAATCGGAATCGAATCAGGCGGTGCATTGCTGATTAGTACATCAAAACACGTTTGCATTCCCGAACCACAGCGATTCGTCGGTATCAAGCACACGCGCCCTGTTGTCGAAGTTCCCCACGAAACCGTTAAGTTAGGCGTGCCTTGTCCACTCGCAATCGTTCCGTTTGTTACAAACCATTGATAACTTGTCACATTCGGCGTGATAGCAACGCTGTAACTACCTATTGAGTTAGGGCAAACCGTTGCGTCACCTGAAATACTGAGGGGGGTCGGAATTTTCGCCACATCAACCAATTTACATATCGTATCGCTTTTGCCGCAGCCATTTTCCGCATCTACACAAACCCTTGCAACAGTCACACCCGCATTCCAATTAACTGAAATTTGGCTACTACCCGCACCCGAAAACGAACCACCCGTAACGACCCAATTGAAAGTCGCACCACTCAGTGGATTATTAATTCTATATATTTCTGAACGACTTGCACAACCCTCTGTCACGCCTGTTAAATCGGGTTTTGTGGGAATAGAGCCGTTTTTCGTTACACTTATCGTTCGTTCTTGCGAGCAACTGATGCCATTAAGCGTTAGAGTTAATTTGAATTTATAAGTACCCGGTGTTGTCACCGTTGCAGTTGAATTGGTACTGATGATTTGACCTATACTATTTGTCCATTCAAAAGTTGCAACTGCAGTTGTCGGTTCTTTATTGTAGTTAGCCGACAATGTGACACTGAATAAAGTGCAACTTAATTCACCACTTTTCACCAAACTGACAGCAGATTGAATAACTATTAAATTTAAAGTTATAATAGAGTCACAACCACGATAAGAAGCGCCTTTCAACGTATCTTTATACGTCCCCGCTACGGAATATGAATTCGTACCGATAAGAACCGACGAACCAATACAAACCGTCGAATCAATCGTCCGATTCGCTGATGGATAGTTCACTAATGTTAAATTAACAACAGAATCGCAACCTGTACTTGAAGTAAAAGTCGCAGTATAAGAACCCGGATTGCTTAGGTTTTGATTATTAAAAGAGTAGGTTTTCGTCGCACATTTCTCAACCGTTAAATCGCGAACGGAACGCGTACCAATGCCCACATATTTACAACGCCACGCACTCGTATCACAACGACCCACAACACGCACACAAACACTATCCGCCACCGTTCCCCAATTGACATTTACTGAGGGGGTGTTATTTCCGCTTGAAATGGTCGCACTATTGCCTGCTATTTTCCAAATATAGCCCATTGCACCCGTTTGTGCAGGAATCGAAAAAGGTAAATTTGATTGATTGGCGCAAGCAATAGATGCACCACTGATAGCTGGAACGGTTGTCATTGTCGAACCTATAGTGCCTGCTACAACATCAATTTGGAAGTCGCAAACATCGGCAGCAACGCCATCTAACATAATGTAGTATTGCTTACCAATGGTCAATCGTCCATTTTCTGGCACTTCTAAAAGTGCTTCTTCACCATTTCGAATACCCGCATTACAGGCCAAACGAGAATAGGTAGCACAATCATTTGTCTCTAAAACAGAGACTTGAATCCCGTCACCAATGCCACCTACACCTCCACCATTACAGGTTGTTGCTTTAATTTTTAATTTCAAACTATCAGAACCTGCAATGAAAGCCAGCCAAATATTATTTTGAATATTGCCACATGAAATAGCTGCTCCAGGGTTATCCTGAGTATTTGAAACAGGCAAAGTGCCACAAACAGGCATATCTTTAGCACATAAAAGGGTCGGATTACGACATGTCAAACCAGGCGTTATGCGATTACACGTAACAATACGCACTTGACCGTAGCTACCTACAAAGGGTATCGTTTGATTCAATGAGTTTTTGAAAACCGTTGGAAACGTAGGCGGGTCGCTGATAAAGTTGATAAGAATGGGTGAAGGCGAAGGAAACTGAGCATAAAAACGAATCCTAAACACCTGCATTCCATCAACCAAGCTAGTCGGTGGTCCAGTCCAAGAGAAATGAATTTTTCCTACCGCAACATCACTTAAATCAATATTGGCACCTGCAAATGCCGTTACGTAGTTATTGTCAACGGCAATGAGTTGTAGCTTTGTCGCATCCCAACTGACAGTAAAGACATATTCATTTATATTCGTAAAGCCGCCAACGGTAATGTCAATATTAACTTCAGCAGGGATGGTCGTCGTCGTCCGAGTAGCATAAAGACGAACACTGTCAGCTATATTGGGCTGATTCAGAGAGATGTTTGTTGCAAAGTTAGGCAGGCTAAAAAGGATTGAAAATAAAAAGCCCGCCAACATAATGTGTTTTTTAAACCGATTCATGGGAATATGAAGTCTTGGAAAATTTATTGGAACTTGGGAAATATGTATGCACAAAATTAGTCGTTTTATAGTATTACACAAATATATTAACGTTAATAATAGATAATGGATAGTTGATAACGGATAATGGATAATTTGGCGTAATATTATCCATTATCCGCTATCCATTATCCACTCTACCTTCGCCTTATGAAACCACATCGTTTTTTTCTCATCACTGCTTCATTTTTTGGCATCGTTTACACGTTTATTGTGCCACCATTTCAAGCACCTGATGAGTTCAATCATTTTTATCGCAGTTGGCAAATTACTGAGGGGGGGCTAATTGGCAAAAAAACCTTAGACAATCGGCTTGGTGACTCACTGCCAACGAGTCTTTTAAGTATATCAGAACCTTTTGAACAACTGCCTTTTCACTTTGAAAAACGTATCAAAAGCAGTACCATTTTTTATAATTTGAAAACTCAGCTTGATGAACAAAAAAAGATATTTATAGACTTCACCAATACGGCTGTGTATGCACCGACTGCTTATCTACCACAATCTATTTCTATCTTTTTGTTTAAAAAATTAGGATTTACCCCCCTCAGTATTTTTTACGGCGCAAGACTTTTGACATTAATATTTTGGATAGCAATCGTTTATGTATCTATTAAAACCATACCTATCAAAAAAGAACTTTTTACTTTATTAGCACTCCTACCCTCTTCATTGTTTATCAATGCCAGTATAAATGCCGATGTTCTTACAAACGCTCTTTCGTTCCTTGCTATTTCCCTTTTTGTCAAAATGTTTTTTGAAAATACTAAAATAACAAAAACAGAAATATTAACATTTGGCATCTGCACCGTTCTCATTTCGCTCAATAAAATAGCCTATTTACCACTCGTTTTTTTATTTTTTTTAATACCAAAAGCCCATTTTCTAAGTAAAAAGCAGAAGTACATATTATCATTACTATTCCTTGCGGCTAATCTTTTTGTTGTGATTTGGTGGTCAGAAACGATAGCGCCGCTTTATATCCGTTTTGAAGACTATAACCCAGCGTTTCGTATCGGTCAACAACTCAATGAAGGCGTTGACCCAATGGTGCAATTCGCTTTTATCATACACAATCCCTTGACTTTCACTCAAATAATGATAACTTCATTCGCCAAAACGATGCCTCACACCTTGATTCATTATGTCGGAAAATTTGGTTGGGAGAAAAACTATATGCCACTTGTGCTTATTTTACCTCTGTTTTTGATGTTGTCATTGCGAAGTATGAAGCAAGAGGGAGTCATTTCTGAACATTTAAAAGAAAATTCTTTCTCAAAAACCATCAAATTAAAAATTATTTTTATCGGCATTACGATGAGCATGGCATTAGCAACAGCAATGTATTTGCTGTGGTGTCCTGTGGGCAGCTATTTCATCGAAAACCTAAGCGGTAAGTATTTTATCCCTATTTTTCCTTTGTTTTTTATGGCATTGCCAACATTGAATTCGACCAAACTTTCTTTTTTGACAACAGATAAAGTGATAGCCACTTGGTTGTGGTTAACTTTATTTTGGGGTATTTGGCAGGTTTTAGAACGTTATTATTATTGACATTTTTCAAATTTTAAGACATTATGATTTCACAACTCATTGAATCTCAAATCATTGCAGCTTTAGGTAGCGATTGTGTTTTTAAAGATATCGAAACGCTTGATAAACACAGCCATGACCAATCTAAAAACATCTTTTTTCAACCCGAAATCGTCGTCAAACCACGCGATACTGAGGGGGTCTCTCAACTGTTCAGAATCTGTAATGAACATCGAATTCCAGTCACCGTACAAGGCGGTTTATCGGGTTTGACGGGTGCTGCGTTGACTGTTTCTGGCGGTGTCGCCCTTTCGATGGAACGTTTTGATAAAATTTTAAACATAGATGAAGCCAATTTTCAAGTGACCGTTGAGTCGGGTGTCATTACAGAACATTTGCAGAATGTATTGAAAGACAAGGGTTTATTCTATCCACCCGACCCACAAGGCAAAGGTTGGTCATTCATTGGTGGCAATATCAACACCAATGCGGGTGGTCCAAAATGCGTCAAATATGGTGTGACACGCGACTATGTTTTAAACCTCGAAATCGTTTTGCCGACAGGCGAAGTGATGTGGACAAGCGCCAATACCCTAAAATTTTCGACGGGTTATAACCTTACGCATCTCATCATCGGCTCGGAAGGTACGCTAGCAGTGGTGACAAAAATTGTCTTGAAACTCCTACCCTTCCCGCCTTTTAACCTATTGATGCTCGCCTCTTTTCCTGATGCCGAAGATGCTTGTGCTGCGGTCGCCGCCATTTTTCAAGCAGGTGTCGTGCCTTCAGGTTTGGAATATATGGAACATGCCGTTGTTGCTTATTCAGCCCGTTATCTCGGCGTTGAACCCCTCAGTATGGTGCATGATGCCTATTTACTCATCGAGGTTGATGGGGCTAATTTAGACGTTTTGCACAACGATTGTGAAAAAATAGCCACTCTTTTACAGGATTTCAAGGTCGGCGACATACTTTTTGCCGATAGTGAAGCCCAAAAAAGCGAACTGTGGAAACTCCGCCGCAATGCCGGAAACGCCATGATAACGCTGTCAAAAGAACGTTGGGGCGAGGATACCGCAGTACCACGCGCCAATTTGCCTGCACAATTGCGTGGTATAAGGCATATCAGCAAAAAATACAATCTTGAAATCATTAGTCTCGGTCATCTTGGCGACGGCAATATGCACATCAATATCATGAACGACGACGAACCGACAGCGGAATGGATTGACCGCGCGAAACATGCAAAAAGAGAAATATTTGAGTTAACAAAATCGCTCAATGGCATTTTGTCGGCAGAACATGGCGTAGGCATTACGCAAACAGAATATTTAGATGTCTTTTTTAGCGAAACACATCGTGCTATACTGAGGGGTATCAAAAATGTATTTGACCCGAACGGGATTTTAAATCCTAATAAGTGGGCGTGATTTCTTGAAATTTTTAATCAAAAATCTACCATTTTCGCTTTTCTAAAGCCGTTTTACACAACAAAAGAAAGAAGCCAATAATTGAGAAAAAATAAACAATATCGCCAATTACGACAACGCCACGTGATATGGACGAATAATGAAAAGCAATGCCAAACTGTTGAACAATATCATCGCCTTTACCCACAAAAAAAGGCAGCCGAGACATAAAATCGAAGCCCCAATGCACAAAAAAGCATAAAAAAGCTGCGACCAAAAACGAAACGATTTGATTGTTGGTCAAACTCGACGCAAATAAACCTATGGCGACAAAAACGCTGCCCAACAAAAGCAAACCGATATAACTGCCCGCAATCGCACCACTGTCCAAATTGCCTTTTGGCGAACCCAATTGATACATCGTGATATAATAAATCAAGGTTGGCAACAACGCCGCCGCGACTAAAGCGACACCCGCCAAATATTTCCCAATGATGATTTCCCAATCACGCAATGGTTTTGTGGTCAAAAACTCAATCGTTCCTGTCTGATTTTCTTCTGCAAAAAGCCGCATCGTAACAGCAGGAATGAGAAAAGTAAAAATCATCGGC
>JAYTUR010000023.1:0-3146 GCA_043744475.1 Saprospiraceae bacterium
CTGATTTTCCCTTCAAAAAGTACATCGAATCCTAAAAAACCCTTTAAAGCACGCATTTCGAGCGAAGCGAGGAACAGCGAGTAAAATTAGTTCCATCACTTAAAAGGAATAGTTCAATAAAGACAAAAGGCAAAGAACCAATACCGGATTCTTTGCCTTTTGTCTTTTAGTATTTTTTTTGTACGCAAATAATTTATAGAATTATGATTTATCGCTTTTTTTGAAATAAATATAATCAAATAGGTTTTATTTAAAAATTATTCACTAATTTGCATCATAATTAAAATTGGACACATTTTTGTAATCAAATTGATGAAGTATATTTATTTTTATCATTAAACATATCTATTGACTTATGAAAATTATGATTTTTTTAGTAATGTGGCTGTTAGTTGAAATAGCTTTTAAGGTGTCAAAACAAAATTTTAGTCATCGGCAGAATCCTAAAAGCCGTGTTTTAGACGATTGGGAATTCCTTAAAAGCTAAAAATATAAGATTTTAGTATTCTCTCAATAATTTTGTTGCCCCCCTCAGTATGCGATTCAGTTTTGTTGGGTGGGGTTAAAAAGACGAAAGATTGTCGGCGTTATGCGTCGTGCAATCTTTTTTATTTTATTTGATAAGTATTTGATTGTCAATTGCGTATTAAATAAATTGCTCAACGTAATATTTTTTTTACATGATAAATTGAACTTTGTTTTGAAATTATATGTCTATACACTTAAATTTGCAACATGTAAATTTAAGAAATTTAAAAATCAGTTCAATTAATTAAAAAAACGTAAAAAAATGGCAACGACTAAATGGGCAATTGACCCAACACACACCGAAATCCAATTCAAAGTAAAACACTTGATGATTACAACTGTCACAGGCAGTTTTGGTGAATTTTCAGGCGAAGCAACCACAGAAGGCGATGATTTTGAAGGCGCGAGCGTTAGCTTTACGGCTCAAATTGCATCAATCACGACTAATAATGAGCAACGCGACGGGCATTTGAAAAGTGCAGACTTTTTTGATGCTGAAGCACATCCAACCCTTAGTTTTGTTGGAAAAGAGTTGAAAAACGGCAAATTAATAGGCGAATTGAACTTACATGGCATTACAAAAGAAGTAACACTGAATGCCGATTTTTTAGGCATCGCCAAAGACCCATGGGGCAATACCAAAGCCGGTTTTGAACTCGAAGGTAAGATAAAACGTTCTGATTTTGGCTTGACATGGAATGCACCCACAGAAGCAGGTGGCGTTTTAGTCTCTGATGACGTGCGTTTAATTGCAAATGTTCAGCTTGTAAAAGCTGCTTAATCTTAATATTTAATGGCACACAGATTGGGCTGATAGGACAGGATTACAGTGATTTTTCTCCTATAAGTCTTGAAAATCAGTGTAAATCTGTCCTATCAACCCAATCTGCGTGCCATTAATCAAAATTTTTAATCAAATGGCAAATATCACTCTCCACAAATCGAATACACGCGGTCATGCGAACCACGGTTGGCTCAACGCCCACCACTCATTTAGTTTTGCGAACTACTACAATCCAGAACGGATGCACTTTGGCGTTGTCCGTGTATTGAATGACGACATCGTAGCCCCTGCTATGGGCTTTGGTACGCACCCGCACGACAATATGGAAATCATTACGATTCCGTTGCGCGGCTCGCTTCGTCACAAGGATTCGATGGGCAATGAAGCGGTTATTCAAGAAAATGAGGTGCAAATCATGTCGGCAGGTACAGGTATTCAACATTCAGAATTCAATGCCAGCCGTGAAAAAGACATCAATTTGCTACAAATTTGGCTGTTTCCGAAGGTCAAAAATGTAACACCACGTTATGCACAACGCTCTTTTTTACCACAAGACCGTGTCAATCAATTGCAAATAGTTGTTGCACCGATTGGTTCAGATGAAGAAAAAGCAGAAGCGATTGGTATTCATCAAGACGCATGGTTTTCATTAGGAACGCTTGAAAAAGGCATCGAAAAGACCTATTCTGTTAAAAAAACAGGCAATGGCGTGTATGCTTTTGTCATCGAAGGCAATGTTATTGTTAATGGGCAACCCCTCAGTAAACGCGACGCTGTGGGCATTTCGGACACCGAAACACTGACAATCAAAGCAGAATCCGATGTAGAAATATTGTTGATGGACGTTCCAATGTCTATCGGTAACTGATTTTCGACAAAAGGGTTATCTTTGGGGCATTCTAAACTAACGAAAATAGAACCAACTTGCAAAGATTAATCGGTCATTTTACAGGCACTGAACGCGGTGAGCTCATTGTCATCCTTGCCGCCATTCACGGCAACGAACCCGCAGGTATTCAAGCCTTGCATACGCTTTTTACAAGGCTTGAAGATGCTGAAAAAAGTCCTGCGGGTTTAGCGTTTAAGGGTCGCATTGTCGGTTTGGTAGGCAATGTGCAGGCTTATGAACGCCATCTGCGTTTTGTTAAAAAAGACCTTAATCGGATTATGACCCTTGAAAATCTGAAAAAAGCGCGGTTGACCCCTCAGTCTCGCCTCATTTATGAAGACTTAGAACTTGTCGAACTCATCCAAACCATCAAAAATGAAATAGCCGAATACAAACCCCGACGTTTGGTTATCCTTGACCTGCATACAACGTCGGCGGCAGGTGGTATTTTCAGCATCGTCAGCAATGATATTGAAAGTCTCAACATAGCAACACAACTGCATGTACCTGTGGTTTTAGGAATGGTGGGCAAAACAGGCGGAACGACGTTGCACTATTTCAAGACAGAAAATATGGGTATTCCGACGGTTTCAGTGGTTTTTGAAGCCGGACAACACGAAGATGCGCATTCTCCGCAGCGCATGGTTGCGTGGCTTTATAGCACATTACAGGCGGTCAAAGCCCTTGAACCGTATGATGTTGAAGGTCGGTATGATATGATTTTAAGAAATTATTCGCGGCATTTACCGCAGGTCGTTGAGTTGGTTTATGTGCATGTGTTAGAACCAAATGACCATTTTCAGATGCGTGCGGGATATGAAAATTTTCAAGCCGTCAAAGCAGGAGAGGTGCTTGCAGAAGACCAAAATGGGGTCATAAAAGCAGCAGAAGATGGGTTGTTGCTCATGCCCCTGTATCAACGTAAAGGAACAGAAGGCTTTTTTC
>JAYTUR010000024.1:0-3145 GCA_043744475.1 Saprospiraceae bacterium
GTCATCCTCAAAAGCGCAAGTCACGACCCAGTATGGTGATTTTTATGATATTGAGAAAAAAGGCTTTTGGGGTACATCCATTGTTGTCCTTTCCAATTCATCTTGAGTTCAGCAAATTCTACACTATTTTTTATGACAACAATGGATGTACCCCAAAAGCCTTTTTTCTCAATATCATAAAAATCACCATACTGGGTCGTGACTTGCGCTTTTGAGGATGACCATTTTTCCATTTTTAAGCTACCGAGAAAGATTTCTTCTTCTGATGTTAATACAAATTCTTTTGCGTTGTTGTAAGTAATTTTCATTTCATATAAGTTTAAGGAATGTTTAATACGCCGAAAGGCAGCCCTTTTTTCTGACTTTCTAAAAATTGTTGTGCTGTTTCTGCTATCGTTTGAGAAATATCTGAATATTTAAAATCTGGAAAAGCTGCCAACGATTTTTGATTATCAAAATAAAAAGTCGTTGCCGAAGTCCTTGCAGTCTCTCTTGTTATCAAAGGACGTTTACCTGTGAATTTACTTTTGAGCCATTCGACTCGCCATGCCAAAGCTGCCAAAAAGGGCGTTACAGCAATATTGGCTGGTTTTTTATTGAAAATCAAAGCGATTTTTTCAAACATGGTTTTATATGACATATTGTCTCCATTGAGTATAAATCGTTGATTTTCAATGGTTGAGTGCATCAATTCGACCATAAAAGCCACCACGTCACGCACATCCACATAACCTGTTGACCCCTCAGTATAAAACCGCAAACCACGCCACACTTGATCAAAAAGTCGCCCCGTTCCTTGTTCCCAAAACTGCGAACCTAAAATGACCGTCGGATTAACCATTGCTGCCGTCAGCCCTTCCGCTATGCCGCGCCAAACTTCCTGTTCTGCTTGAAATTTTGAAATCGCATAATGCGAATTAAGCGGTGAACGCTGCCATTTATTCGTTTCACGCACCCATTTTTGATGTTCCACCCTTCCAATAGCGGCAATACTGCTTGTATAAACGAGTTTTTCGATCCCTACTTCGAGGGCGGCATTGACCACATTCTCTGTGCCAACGACATTAATAGCATACATTTCCTCACGGTCTCGCGGGTCAAAGGAAACGACAGCGGCACAATGATAAATTTGCTCAATTTGATGACCCCTCAGTATATTTTCCAAAAGTGGCACGTCCAAAATGTCGCCTTCTACCCACGTCACTTTGTCCTGCACGTCTGCCACCATATCCATACGGCTTGTCGCTCTTTTCAAACAAACGATGTTTTTATAGCCCTTTTTGACCAAATACCTTGTCAAATAAGAGCCAACAAAGCCCGTTGCGCCTGTAATAAATATACGTTTCGATGTTAAATCCATTATTATTTTCCTTTTCGATGCTCCAAAATTTTCAAAAAAGACCGCGATTGAATTTCCGATATAGACAAGCCTGTCACGGTTGCTTCGGCTTCCGAGATGGCACCGCAGTTCAAGGCGCGTAAAAAATAGTTTAATAAACCTTGTCCTGTTGCGGCATCATCGAAAATATCACCTGAAAGAGTCGCTCGCGCTGCTTTTTCGACAAAATGTTGCAGTCGTATCGCTGCTTGCTCGTAACTGTCAAGGAAAAACGCATAAACCGCCGCATAACGCATTGGCAACTGCGCAGGGTGCAAATCCCAACCTTGATATAAACCATTGATAAGCGAATGAGTTGTGTGGTCAAAGCCAATTTTCCATGCTTTATGCACCGTTTCCATGTTTTCACGCCGTTGCGTTGCCGTCAGATGCTCGCCTTTGTGCGGCGCAACAGGCATCACATTGGTTGCGCCATCGGACAACATAATGCCCGTCGAACCAAGTGCCACCTTCGTCATCTGGTGGGCAAAATCGCACACAGCGTGACCCATCGTTTGATATTTTGCCGTAATACATGCGCTCGCCGTGTAGTCGTAAGTGCCAAAATGCGCCGCAATGCACCGCCCGTCACTTGCTCGAATGAACGACATCAAGGGATTACGACCATCGGCATCCATAATGGTTTGGGTTTGCTCGACCATTGTTTCCATTTTCAAGGTTTTATGCGGCAAATTGAACGCTTTTTCAAGCAATTCAAACAACCGCACCAAAGCCTTGATTTGTTCAGCTAGCACTACTTTTGGCAACATAACAATAAAATTATTGGGTAAACGACCCTTGGTTTCTGTTAATAAAGTCGTCAAAAAAATATCGAGCGTACGAATGCCGCGCGCTTTTGTGTCCTCATTGAACGGCTTAATCCGAATGCCGATGAACGGCGGTAGTGAATTTTGCGCCATACCTTTTGCGACTTCCAAAGCGGCTTGTACCGCCGTTGCATCTTCTTCTTCATCGGAACGATTGCCAAAACCATCTTCAAAGTCAATGCGGAAATCCTCTAAAGCCTCTTTTTTTAATTTTTCAACAACGCGATTATAGACTGTAAAAGCCAACCATGCAGGGTGTTGACGGCGTTCCGTATCGCTCATGTTTGCCAATTTTTGAGATAAATGAGCGATTTTCATCGTATCCGTCGGCAAGTTTTCTGCTCCCTCAAGACCTATAACCCGTGCTAAAACAGCGAAATTGGGCGCATAAGTCGTCAAACTTTTCAACGCTGCGGCTGAAAAACGAGCTGCCGTGTCGTGAGTAAACAGATTGGCACCGCCATAAACAGTATGCACGGGCTGTCTGTCAGCCGAGTCACCTATATATATGTGTTGGTAAGCAATGTTCGCCGTTTTCAAATCGCTTAAAATGGGTGCGGTATTCGCGGTTGTGAATGTTAGTTTCATCTTGAATTTTAATGATTTTGGAGACCACTGATTTTGCTGATGCAACGTATTAAAACTGATATTACAAATTTTTCCACACACGAATTTCACAAATCACACGAATTAAAATAATAAAATTTTAAGGCTTTTTGTATTTAACTGAGCCTAAACGAATCCTTTTAATTCGTGTGATTTGTGAAATTCGTGTTAGAAAAAATCACCCCAATCAGTGGTCAAAATTCGTAATTCTAACTCCCTCGATAAGTTGAATACCCAAACGGACTCAACAACAAAGGAATATGATAATGTGTGTTGTCATAAATATAAAACTGAATGTCAACGACAGGATAAAAACATGGGCGGTTTTGCGCCA
>JAYTUR010000025.1:0-3143 GCA_043744475.1 Saprospiraceae bacterium
GAGCAGTCCAACCCCTATACCTTGCGGAAACAAAAGAAAGCGTATAATCTGTTTTCCCTATTGAATGTTGGGCATATCTATCGTTATAGTTCGCCCAAACCATCATACCCGCTTGTGCATATTCAGTTTCTTCTTGATTTTCACCAAAAAACTCCAAAATACTGTATGCGCCCGGTGTTGTCGCTTGTACGACTGAATGATAATGTTTCATAATAGCCACGCGACTGGCATCATAGCGGCTGATACAGCCTTCGTCTGATTGGCTGCCACCACAATTGGCATTTTGCGTAAAGCCTTTTACTAAGTCAAAACGGTAGCCGTCAATATTATATTCTTTTAATAAAAACGCCAAACAGCGGTCAACATAAGCTTTTGTGAAAGCACTTTCGTGGTTCATATCGTAGCCGACATTATAAGGGTGTTTGGCATCTGTGTTCAGCCACGGATTATCTGCCGCAGGTTTACCGCCTTCTAAATACAAAGAAGAAAGGGCAGAACCGCCCCAAATATGGTTGAAAACAACATCAAGAATGACCGCAATACCGTTTTGGTGACACAAATCAATAAACTGCTTGAACTTGTCGGGTGTACCATAATATTTATCTAAAGCCATGTGAAAAGTTGGATTGTAACCCCAACTTTCATTGTTGTCAAACTCTGTAACAGGCATTAATTCGATGGCGGTAATCCCTAAATTTTTAAAATATTGAATTGTATCAATGAGAGTTTGGAAATTATGTTTGGCAACGAAATCTCTTGTTAGTAATTCATATATCACTAAATTACCCTTTGCAGGACGTTGGAAATTAGGCACTTGCCAATTATAAGCGGCTTTGCCGGGCGTAATGACGGAAACGAAACCAGTTGTTTTTGATGTCGGATAGGGTATAGGATTGGGGTAAGTTTGTGCATCTATGCGACTGTCATTATTGGGGTCAAGCACCAAAATACTGAGGGGGTCGGCAACCCGCAAACTGCCGTCCACGATGTACTGGTAAGTATAAGTTTGACCGGGAGTCAAGCCCCCGATTTTGAGCCACCACGTATTGCCATCCACCGATTTATTCATCAAATATTTGGTGTCGAGTAGATAATCGTTGAAGCTGCCGACGACAAAAACATTTTGCTTTTTAGGTGCTTGAAACAAAAAAGTGATAGAATCACCTACTATATTAACATTTGCCCCCAATTGCATGCCAGTAGGTGGATTCGCTACTGTAATGGTTGGGACAACAACATAAGAAAAAATGGCAGAATCTGAAACACTGTTTGCCGTAGCTTTGAAAACAATCCGGTGAGAGCCATCTGCGTTGGGCGCAATGATATTCGTTAGAAGCTCTTTTGTATTTGATGCAGTAGCGATTTGAGTACCGTTGTCCGTCAATGTCAATGTTGAAAGTTGTGAAGCTGCACCATTGAAGGCAATTGTTGCATTGCGTTGTACAAATTGAGAAGATACTGAGGGGGTGACAATCCGTGTCCGCAAAGACGAATTGGGTTGAATAATGTCGTTGTAAAAAATATCGGCACCGCCTGGTCCTCTGCCCGCTATGGTATTGACAGTCGTGCCGTTGTGAAAGACAAAAGAAACTGCTGTAATAGGTTCACCGGCAGCCACACCGTAGGCTTGGCGGATTGAGGGACTTAAAGTGAATTTATAAGTGCCATCCATTTGTCGCGTCAATTTTCGAGCGGGTAGTTGTGCGCCCCATGTGGCATTGACATTTTGCCATGCACCTGCACTGGTCGTTACGCCCGTGTGTGCATATATATCGCCCGTCCAGTTTGCTAAACCACGATCGCCTTCTTGTGGATTGAAGGTAACGGTTACGGGTTCATCAGCAGTTGGAAAAACAGGACTGAAATAGACTTGTGCGGTTGTGGATGTGATAAATACTGCCACAATAAGGGCAATGCTAAAGAATCTTCTTTTCATACGTCTGGTTGTTTAAGTTAAAGATTAGGTAACTCTTTCCCCCCTAACCCCCAAGAGGGAACTTGCCGAACGTCACAACTCCGCTTTAGGGGTTGGGGGATAAATAGTTAAAGATTATTATCAATTAAAAATTAATAACACAAAAGTAAGAAAATAGACTCTTTGGTAGGATACCACTTTTCAAGAAAGGGAATTTTTTTAAGTTAAAAGATTAAAAGTCAATACTTTAAAAGTAAAGTTTTAATGTGCCACTTTAAGAAAAGCATCATGTTTTTATTTCATAAACCCCTCTGCCAACCAAGTTGCAATGGCTTGACGATTGTTTTTAATCATCAGTCGTTTGCGGTCAAATTCGTTACGCAGATTACCTAATTCGACATAAACGGTATTGGGTTTACATTCACGAAGCATGTGGAGGTCGCGAGTAGTTAAAGTGCCTTTGTAGTCTCTGTAACGGGCATATTTGCTTTCAAGGGTTTGTTGCATTCTTTTGGCAATCTTCTTACTGGTTTCGTTGCCACTTTGATAGTATAAAAATGTGTCTGTTTGTTGCGATTTGCCTCTTGAATCCACATGAATGACAATAAGCCGTTGGTCAACAATGCCCAATTTGCGATATTTTTCATAAATGGCATTCACTGCATCCGAACGTTGCGTCAATCGAGGTTTATGGGCAACAGGTACTTTTAAATCGGGATATGTTTTTTCGTCAGAATCACACAATAAATAATCACCATCGCGAATACCATCGTTTGGGTCTCTATTGATGATATAGACCGTTGCACCATGCGTAATCAATTCTCTTGCAACGCGTAAGCTCACATCGTAGGCATATTCGTCTTCGCAAAGTGAGCGACCATTTACTTTTGTCATCGCACCTGGGTCGGGTCCACCATGACCGCCTTCGACATAAAAGATTTTACCTTTTAGTTTTTTATCTAATAATGGGACTTCTTTATATTTTCTGCCAAAAATGGCATAAGTGCGAGTAGCAACACCGCGCATTTTTTCAGAGCCATCTACAAAAACAGGTTCAGTATCGGTTGCGCTTTTTTTACGTTTGTCAAGGCAGTTGAAAAAGTGGTAAGGCACATAAAGATATTTGCTTTGTTGGTAGGATTGTGTTTTGACACCTTTCTTTTGTAAATCAGCATTATAGGTTTGGATTTTTTTTGCCACATCTAAATCAGAATTGCCAATTGAAGAG
>JAYTUR010000026.1:0-12306 GCA_043744475.1 Saprospiraceae bacterium
ATGGCTATGAATGACGAAGAAACGGTTGCGTTGATTGCGGGCGGTCACACATTCGGTAAAACCCACGGCGCTGCCGACCCAAGCCAGTACGTGAGTGCAGAACCCGCAGGTGCGAGCATTGAGGAGCAAGGTCTGGGTTGGAAAAATACTTTTGGTAGTGGCAATGCGGGTGATACGATTACCAGCGGTATCGAAATAACATGGACAACGACACCTACTCAGTGGAGCAACAACTATTTCGAAAATCTTTTCGGTTACGAATGGGAGCTTACTAAAAGTCCTGCCGGTGCCCACCAATGGAAACCAAAAGGTGACGCAGGTGCGGGCACAGTGCCAGATGCGCACGATGCCACAAAACGTCATGCACCCATGATGTTGACGACTGACATCGCTTTGAGGGTTGACCCTGCTTACGAAAAAGTTTCAAGACACTTCTTCGAAAATCCGGATGAATTTGCAGATGCTTTTGCACGGGCGTGGTTCAAGTTGACACACCGTGATATGGGACCTATTACACGCTATCTCGGTCCAGAAGTACCCGCAGAGGAATTGATTTGGCAAGACCCTGTTCCAGCTGTTACACATCAATTGATTGATGCGCAGGATATTGCTGCATTGAAATCTCAAATATTGGCTTCAGGATTGTCGGTATCTCAATTGGTAACGACGGCTTGGGCATCGGCATCAACATTCCGTGGTTCAGACAAACGGGGTGGCGCAAATGGCGCACGTATTCGTTTAGCACCGCAGAAAAATTGGGCAGTCAACCATCCGGGGCAATTGGCGACAGTGATAAATAAACTTGAGGGCATTCAAATTGCCTTCAACAACGCTCAAACAGGTGGAAAACAAGTGTCATTGGCTGACATTATCGTTTTGGGCGGATGTGTAGGTGTAGAGCAAGCAGCGAAAAACGCAGGTCATACAGTGACAGTGCCTTTCACTGCAGGACGTACCGATGCGTCACAAGCGCAAACGGATGTGGAATCATTTGCGGTACTTGAGCCAGTAGCAGACGGTTTCCGCAATTACTTGAAAGGCAAATACACGATATCGGCAGAAGAAATGCTGGTTGATAAAGCGCAACTAATGACACTCACTGCGCCTGAGATGACGGTTCTTGTAGGCGGTATGCGCGTCTTGAATACAAATTTTGGACATACGCTACATGGTGTTTTCACCAAGCGTCCAGAGGCACTCACCAACGACTTCTTCCTTAATTTGCTTGATTTGGGTACAACTTGGCAGGCAAATTCTGATGACCAAGACGTGTTTGAAGGTCGTGATCGGAAAACGGGTGAAGTGAAATGGACAGGTACGCGTGTTGATCTTATTTTTGGTTCGAATTCTGAGCTACGTGCTCTTGCTGAAGTTTATGGCTGTACCGATTCTCAAGAGCAGTTCGTGCAGGACTTTGTGGCGGCGTGGACGAAGGTGATGAACCTTGACCGCTTCGACTTGGCTTGAGTTATATAGTGTAGAATACTGAGGGGGTGTCCATTGTTTTGTGGATACCCCCTCAGTATTTTTATGATATTGGTGCTAAATGAATGTTATTTTTTTTGCGTTCCTTAGCTTCATATATTAAACCCAATCAATCCGAAGAGCAATGTATCAAAAATCGCTTCAAAGACTGAGGGGACTCTAATTAGCATTAGCAAAACAAATGCACATCTTTTTCCTATTTTTGTCAAAATAATTCAAATCAAACGTCATGACTAAATTTTTTATTTTACTTAATTTATTGACTATCAATGTTTTGTTATCGCAAAAAACAAACGTTGACCTAATCGTTCACAACGCATACATCTATACTGTCAATGAAGGCTTTGACAAAGCAGAAGCTTTTGCCGTAAAAAATGCTAGAATCATTGCGGTCGGTACAAGTAAAGACATTCTAAAAAAATACAATGCCGCGAAGGTGTTTGATGCCGCCGGTAAAACCATTCTCCCTGGTTTGATTGACGCTCATGCCCATTTTTATGGCTATGGCAGCACGCTACAAACCGTCAATTTGGTCGGTACAAAAAGCTGGGACGATATTTTAGATAAATGTCAAACCTTTGCAAAGCTCCATACTGAGGGGTGGCTCATTGGACGTGGATGGGATCAAAATGATTGGCAAATTAAGGAATATCCAACAAAAGAAAAACTCGATGCTCTGTTTCCTAAACGTCCTGTTATTCTGACGCGGGTAGATGGTCATGGCGCCATTGCCAATCAAGTTGCTTTGGATTTAGCCAATGTAACCGCTGGTCAAACGCTTGTTGGTGGTGAAATTGAAGTAAAGAATGGCATTTTAACAGGTATTTTAGTGGATAATGCTGTGGGCTTGGTACGTTCTAAAATTCCAGTACCAACTGAAAAACAAAACCGCCAAGCATTATTGGGTGCTCAAAAAAACTGCTTTGCCGTAGGGTTAACCACTGTTGTGGACTGTGGTTTGGATTATAAAACTGTGGAGTTAATCGAAAAAATGAACGCCGAAAAGGCTTTAAAAATGCGACTTTACGTCATGTTGAGCGATGGACGCGACAATTATGCCTACCTTTTCAAGCGCGGTATCATCAAAACGGATTGGTTGAATGTACGCAGTTTTAAACTCTATGCCGATGGAGCATTGGGTTCTCGCGGCGCGTGTTTGTTGCATCCTTACGCTGACCGTGCCAATCATTTTGGGTTTTTGTTGAAAGATAAGACTTATTACGAAGCGGTGATGTCAAAAATTGCGGAACATGAGGGCATGCAAGCCTGTACCCACGCCATCGGTGACTCTGCCAATCGTGAAATTTTGCGCATTTATGGCTCTATACTGAGGGGGAGCAATGACCGTCGTTGGCGCATCGAACACGCGCAAGTCATCAACGAAGTGGATTTTGACTTATTCAAAAAATATTCAATTGTGCCGTCAGTTCAGCCCACACATGCCACGTCTGATATGTATTGGGCAGGCGATAGGCTCGGCAAAGACGTTGAAAAAGGTGCTTATGCCTTCAAACGCCTGCTAAATCAAAATGGTTGGATTCCGCTCGGAACGGATTTTCCCGTTGAGGATATTAACCCCATTTTCACGTTTTATGCAGCCGTTGTAAGGCGTGATGCCAAAAACTATCCTGAAGGTGGTTATCAGATGGAAAATGCCTTGACAAAGGTCGAAACACTGAGGGGTATGACGATATGGGCAGCCAAAGCCAATTTTGAAGAAAAGGAAAAAGGCTCAATTGAAGTCGGTAAATTTGCGGATTTCATCATGCTGAGTCAAGACATTATGACCGTCGCGCCGACCGATATTTTAAAAACTAAGGTGTTAACGACGTATGTCGGTGGAGAAAAGGTGTTTTGATAAGGTATTAATAAAATGTGTCGGATACTACAAAGTATCCGACACATTGCCACCTCAGTATTTTTAACTTAAAAATTATGAGCAAAAAAAACATTACCTCGATTTCCCAAAATCCTGAACCCAATAACTCGCCACATTCGCCGCACCCAATTCCGTAAAATTGGCACTCATCATATTTTTGCAATGACCACTGCTTTTTACCCAACCATCAATGACAGAAGGGACATATGTATAACCTTTTGCAATATTTTCACCCAATGTTGACCATTGATAGCCCGCATCGTTCGCTCTTTTCGCAATGTCGCTACCGTCGCTACCTGTATGGTCAAAAAAATTATTTTTCGACATGTCATTGCCGTGGCGTTTAGAGGCAGTCTCCAACAGCGTATTCCATTTCAAAGCTGCGACAAGTGGCATTTGTACGCCATCGCATTTGCAGCCTTTGGTGCGTAAAGCATTGACATAACTTAACATGTCAGTTTGGAAATTGCCCGTTAACGGAGGAAAAAAGGAAGAGTTTGTTGTGCTGCCTCCTGTGTTAGGTGTCACATCAGCGGGTGTTTCTACCTTGGTACAAGCACCTACAAGCAGTAGGAGCATAAACATGAGTTTTCGCATGATTATCATTTTTGCTGAAATTGGATAATATTTTTGGACTACTAACGGACTTTCGTAAGGCTTAATTGTCAACCATCTGCTTTTTCACATTTTCCAAATAACCATCAACAATTAGATATTGCCCAACGCCATAGGTTGCCATAATCAATACACCATCCATCGGAAAAGACGTAACAAACTTGCTAACCGCTATCAGACTATCTGAAAGAACGAACAGCGATGCGCCTATAATCATATACTTGAAAGAGACTGCCGACACATTGCCGTAGCAATGCAAAACCGTCAATAACATAATTAAAATGGTCAAAGAATAAATAATTATCGGTATTTTCAAAGCAGAACTGACGTTTGGCAGTACGATACTCAACAAAAGACCGCCATAAATCAAGACGATAGTGGCAGGAATGAGGGTCTCTTTTCTTGAAAAAAAACGCGATGCTTCAGGACGAAAAGCAAGGATGTAAAAGATGTGGGCAATTAAAAATGCAGCCAAACCTTGTATGAAATAACCGTCATACATCAAAAAAATATCTCCAATCCAACTGAAAACAATAGCGGCTAATACAAATTGATGTTGTTTTACCCCCCTCAGTATAACCGACTGAAAAAAGTAAATTCCAAGCAAAGACATTAATATTGGCTTTAAAATATGTTCAGCGATTAGCCAATCGTTTTGTAACGCACGGCAAATTAGGTCATCTAATAAGATGAAAAAGTAAAAAAAAGTAAATTTTTTCATAATTCATATTTTGAATCGAAAAGTAGCACAATTTTTAAAACTCTCATGGCTGTTTCGATTTCCGAAACGATTTTATTT
The DNA here is from genome assembly GCA_043744475.1 of Saprospiraceae bacterium. Classification (GTDB taxonomy): domain Bacteria; phylum Bacteroidota; class Bacteroidia; order Chitinophagales; family Saprospiraceae; genus JAAFJT01. Next base: position 4,779 of record JAYTUR010000026.1, read on the forward strand.
TATCTTTGGCATCCAATAACACTTGAAGCCTACCTTTTTTTATTTATAAATCAATCACAACCAATCATTTATCATGCGAAAACCATTACGCATTGCTATATTAGACCTAAACAATAATGTGCCCAATCGTGGTACGCTTTATCTCAAACGACTTGTTGAGTCTTATGGTGAAGTGCTCACTTACGAAATATTTGATGTTCGCTTCAAGAAAGAAATTCCCGATACGAGTTTCGACATCTATTTGTCATCAGGCGGTCCGGGTAGTCCCTTCGATTTTGAAGGCGGTTGGGACGTGGCCTATTTTGGTTTGATTCAAGACCTTTGGGCACATAATAATGACCCCTCACTAGCAAAGCCAAAATTTGTCTTTTTCATTTGTCATTCGTTCCAATTGGCATGTCAATATTTTAAAGTTGGCAGCATAAAACAGCGGGTTTCAAGGTCTTTTGGTACGTTTCCTTGCGATAAAACCGACTTAGGAAAGCACGAAGCCTATTTTAAAGGACTTCAAAATCCGTTTTGGATTGCCGATTTCCGCGATTGGCAAGTTGTTAATGCCAATAAAGACTACCTCAAAGAGCAAGGTTTCAAGATTGTGGCTTTAGAAAAAGAACGTCTGCACGTCAATTTACCACGTGCAATCATGGCGATTCGCTTTTCAAGAGCGTTCTTCGGCACTCAATTTCACCCAGAAGCCGATGCGGATGGTATGTTGACTCATTTTCACGACCCTGAACGCAAAGCGCAGGTCATAAAAGATTATGGCGAAGAAAAATGGGTGACGATGCTCGCAGATTTGGAAGACGATCAAAAAATTAATTTGACGCATAAAACCATTTTGCCAAACTTCCTCAACGATGCTATTTTGACTTTAAATGGCAGCTTTGGTGAAGCATAAAATTAATATTTCTGACATATAAAAACGAACAAACCAATGATTCCTCAACTTCGAGAAACTTACAATAACGCTTTTACTGAAGCTAAATACGCCGCTTTTCTTGACCATATTTATGGACTTTACGACCATAAACCGCCGTTTAGAATCAGTGAAACGCCTGTTTTCATGCCCGATGATTTCCGTGACAAACTTTTACAGGCTTGCGATGACATCGTTGATGTGATTGTTAGACCTGATTTCAAGGACATCACTGAGGGGGCCATGAAACCCGAACATAGGGTGCCGAATGAAGATGCGCATCCGACCTTTTTGGTTGTAGATTTTGGTATTTGTGAAGGCACTGAGGGAGAATTAGTGCCTAAACTCATCGAAATGCAAGGTTTCCCTTCGCTTTATTTCTTTCAAAATGATTTAGCGGAAGGCTATAAAAAGCATTTTGAGGACATTCCAGAGACCATGTCGCCTCTTTTTGAAGGTTTAAATACTGAGGGGTATCTTGAAACGATGCGCGACGTTATTGTCGGAGATTCTAATCCTAAAAATGTGGTGCTTTTAGAGGTCGAACCCGAAAAACAAAATACTGTAGTTGACTTTTGGGGAACAGCTAAACATTTGGGTATTAAGGTTTTATGTTTGACGAAAGTTATCAAACAGGGTCGTCAATTGTTCTACAAAAATGAAGTAGGTGATTTGGTACGCATCGAAAAAATATACAATCGCGTTATTTTTGATGAATTGGATAGAAGACCTGATTTAGCTTTTGGTTTTAACTTTACAGACGACCTTGATGTGGAATGGATTGGGCATCCGAATTGGTTTTTCCGCGTTTCAAAATATACGCTGCCGTTTTTGAAAAGTACATTTATTCCTAAAACCTATTTCCTTGACAAATTGACTAAATATCCAAAGGATTTAGAGAATTATGTCTTAAAGCCGCTGTTTTCTTTTAGCGGTCAAGGCGTAAAAATTAATATAACACAACAAGACTTAGACGAAGTAGAAGATCGTTCAAATTATATTCTGCAAGAAAAAGTCAATTACGTGGCGGCACTTAAAACGCCAACCGAGCCCGCAAAAATCGAAATTCGTATGTTGATGGTTTGGAAAAAAGGAGAAGCACGCCCGAAAGTTGTGAATAATCTTATTCGCCTTAGTAAAGGTATTATGGTGGGCGTTCGCTACAATAAAGACAAAGATTGGGTGGGAGCGAGTGTTGGTTTTTTCAATCCGAAATAAATTTTTCCACTTTCTAATAGAAATAAAAAACGCAACTCATTGATATCAAATGAGTTGCGTTTGTGTTTTAAGAACTTTGTAGCGTGGGGGGGGCTCGAACCCCCGACCTCAGGGTTATGAATCCTGTGCTCTAACCAACTGAGCTACCGCGCCATTGAATTTAGCGAGCGCAAAGATATAATTTTTCTATTTTTAAAAAAAGGAAGAAGTGATTTTTTTTTTAAATAGATGAGAAACCATCTTTACATGGAAGATAAAGCAAATAATTTAAAAAATAATATGCAGAAAAATCGTCAAGACATTGATTTTGACAAAGGAAAGGACTAATTTTGGCGTTCAAGTATAACTGAAAAAAGACTGCAGCCCCCGTTTTTTGAAAGTTTAAGGATAACTCAAAAGAGTTATCCCCAAATTTTCTAAAATTTATAACTTTTTTTCATACATTCTAGTGAGAGTTGAATCGGGGGGCTGCTTCTTTTCAGTAAATATATTTGAGTCATCAAACCGACATAAAAACGTTTCTTCTTTTTAATATGCTGCCTGCCTTTTATTTTTTTTCATTATTTTTTTTTAATCGTTCCAAATGCGCCGTTTTGCATGGTGTTCGTGCATATTGGCTTGTTTTTGTAAAAAAACGATGTCTTTCAAGAAAGCGTAGTTGTATATTGTTCCACTCTTCTTCTGTTTTTACTAATTTCATGGTTTTTAATTCTTCAAAAAGAGATTGACCTATGATATAAAAATCGTCTCGACCCAAATAATCAAGGTCTGCATCACAAAGGATTTTTGAACAAAAATCGAGTGGTGTTTGTGGGATTTTTGTCGCCATAATCATGGCACAAATACGTTGAACCTCCCCCTCAGTATAATTGAACTGTGGTAATGTTTCATGGGCAATTTGGCAGCTGTGTTTTTCATGCTTGTGATAATGCCGAAGGAAACCGCTATCGTGGAGCAAAGCCGCCGTCATTATCAATACGGTTTCTTCATAAGGTACGCCTTCAGCAACACATAAACTTTCAGCAACACTCAAAACATCAAGCGTGTGGTGTTTTCCATGATAGGTTAGTGAAGGCGATAGCGCATCTAACTCCTTGATAATAAAGGTTTTAGCAGATATGTAGTTCACAGCATGTTGTTTTTAGATATTTCATCATTTATACTTCATATATCATTAGTCAAGTATGATAACACCACTTGCCAAGAATTTCATTTCTTCTTTTGGCTTTGTGATTTTAGCAATTTCTTCCTTTGATTTGCCTTCATCTTGTGCAAAATGGCGGAGGCTTTCAACCGTCGTTATTTCCTTGAAAGCATTGCCCAGCATAACAATCTTTTTCCCCGCTAAATCCTTTGGCATAAAAAAAGCGTAGTCTTTAAACTGTACAAACATCGGTTCAGCACCTTTGTCACTCGCAATATTCATCCAACAGCCTTTGGCTTTGCAGACCGCATTGACAGTGCCTGTTACCTTTACGTTTTCAAGTTTGTCTGTTTTGACCATTTTACCCAACATGGCATCGTAAGTCATCGCACCGGTAGGCGTGACTTTTTCACCAAAAGTTTTACCATCCGATTCTTTCGACTTGAAAACACGGTAGGCTTCTTCTTCTGACATTTCTTTTTTAGCTGTTGTCGCTGTTGATTGTGCTGATTTGTTACATCCGATAGCAAAAAGGGCTGCTATACTGAGGGGTACTAAAAGTTTTTTTAACATGGTTTGATTCAGATTTAATTTAGAAAAATAATATTTTGAATAAGAAAATGCAAAGTTAGGGCGTGTTTTAGGATAAATCAAATGATATTTAATCAAATACAAATAATCTACAATTATTTACATAATACCTGCGACTTCTTGACGTATCGCCGCTTGTGCTTTTGCAATCGAATCGCTTGATTGTTCGCCTAAAAAATTAAACAGTTCGTTGATTAACACACTCGAATCCGCTTGTGCATCTTGTTTTTGAGCAACCATATTGACAATATCGGCGATGTTGTTGCGCGTCAACATGATGATATTCCACAAATTTTCGCTGACATACAGCTGTTGCGTGACATTGTGTTCAAACTCCTGTTGAATCGCAATCAACATAGTCAAACGTAAATCGTTCACCGATGCCCCCTCAGTACGTAGGCGGCTAATGAGGTTGGGAATCGAAATACGTTCACACAATAATATAAGTCGTTCGCAGGCTTGCAAACGCAGCGACAGCGTGGGTTGCGCACGTTGTTGTTGCAAATCAATTATTCGCGCTTGATGCCGATTATTGACATATTGTTTAGTTAACGCATAAATAAAGTAAGCCGCTACTGCGAAAACGATGAGAAAAAGGAGGACAGCAATAAAGTTAAGCATAATGATTTTTTAAATTTTGCTGCAAAAAAACAAAAAAATTCATCTAAACTTAACAGAAAATTCATAAAAACTTGGTTTCCGAAAATACATCCCTATTTTTGTTTGAAACTACGTTATGTCTATGAAAACGAAAATACATTGGGGCATTATTGGCTTAGGTAAAATTGCCCACAAATTTGCTCAAGACCTTAGGCAAGTGCCTGATGCCAAACTTCATGCGGTCGCTTCCAGTGACCGTGAACGTTCGAACGCATTTGCAGAGCAGTATCACGTTCAATATGCTTTTGGCAGCTATGAAGCGATTTTGAATTGCCCACATCTCGATGTGGTTTATGTGGCAACGCCGCACGTTTTACATCATTCAGTTGCGATGATGTGTTTAAGGCGTAGAATTCCTGTTTTATGCGAAAAACCCTTGGCGATGAATGCCAAAGAGGTGCAAAAAATGATTGATACGGCGCGTAACAACTATACTTTCTTTATGGAAGCTATGTGGTCGCCTTTTGTTCCTGCTTTCAACAAGGCTTTGGAATTGGTGACTTCGGGTGCTATTGGAAGACCCCTCAGTATAAAAGCCGATTTTTGCGCAAAATTCCCTTATGATTTGAATAGTCGGGCGTTCAATCACGATTTAGGCGGTGGTTCTTTGTTGGATATTGGTATCTATCCGATTATGTTGGCGCTTTCAGTGCTAGGCAAACCGTCGAAAATTCAAGCGTTGGCAGCTATGGGTGAGTCAGGTGTAGATTACTCGTGTGCCGTTAATTTTCAATATGACGATGGGGCGATTTTCATGGGTCATTCCTCTATGATGCACCATTCCCGCATCGAAGCATTGATTTATGGCGAAAAAGGCATCATTCATATCCCAACGCCTTTCCATCATCCCAAAACGGTTGTGCTTGAAAGTGAAGACGGAACAGTTGAAACATTTAATATGCCTTTCGACGGTCATGGCTATCAATTTGAAGCGGCGCACGTAACGAACTGTTTGAAAACCAATCTGTTAGAAAGTCCAATTATGACACATCAATTTAGTTTAGATTTAATCGGTTTACTTGATGCTGTGCGGAAAGAAATTGGTTTGGTGTATCCGAAGCATGATGATTAAATACCCCCCCTCAGTAAAAAATGGCTATCGCACCTCTACGATAGCTGTTTTTACATTACTATTTATCCGTACTATCAGGCAAATCAAATAGACCGTCCTTTTTCTCTTTTTTTCGAATACCAAAAATGTAACGAACATTCAGACCCATCCGCCTTGTATCATTGATGCGTGACCCAATGGCATGGATATTCCCTTGATTGAGGGTGAGCTGATATTGATTTGTCAGAAAAACATCCGTAAAATTGAGAGCGATGATGAGTTTTTTATTCAAAAACTGATGGCTCGCATTGAAGTTAAGCGAGCCAAAATTGTTCAATTCATAAAATTGCAACTGCCCATTGACGCGTAAAAAACCATTCATGCTGATATTCGTCTTTTTGCCAATTTTCAAAGTATGATATGTGAAAAATGACCAACTACCGCGCTTAAATTCCAAAGGACTGTTGGCATAAAGACCTTGATAATCGTTGTGGTTGTACTGCGCACCAACGACAAAAAAATACTTTTTACCCGGCGGAATTGCGCCTGTGATGCGCGCGTATGTTTCAGTGTTTTTACCCAAATTGTCATACGTTCTGTAACTGATAAGGGCATTTTGAGGGTCAGGATATAAAACCTGTGTAAAAATATCCTGTGCATAGTTTCTGCCGAACGCCAAAATGGGCATGTCCTTTACGCTGATATTGACTTCATAATTTTGCGTAAACTGCGGTTTAAGGCTTGGATTGCCCGATTCGTAGAGAAATAAGTCCAAAAATCGAGGAAAAGGATTGAGCATTTCGTAAGAAGGACGCGTGATCGTCCGCCTCGCCACCAAATAAGCCCGAAGTTCGTAACCCGCAATGCTCATCACTTTTCGACTGAAATACAGATACGGAAACAAGTCTGTCCGATGCACATTAAAAGACGTATCGCTTGGCACTGTTTGCTTGCCCGACATGTTTGTGTTTTCAAGGCGCGTCCCAATTTTCAATATAAATTCACCCATTTTTTTAGACCCTTGCAGATAAGCGGCATTGATATTCTCTTTGAAATTGTAACTATTGGTTCTAAAAGCATCTTTTTGTGTATCTGCAAAATACTGGGTGGTGCTGTTAAAATTCTGAAAAGCTGTTTTCAAACCCGTTTCGAGCGTGATTTGATGCTTTAATTTGTACTTCAAATCTGTTTGCGCCGTCATAAATTGCCTTTTGTTGTCCCAATCACCATTGCCATTTATGCCGTTGCGTTGCGGTGTCAAAAAGGTTGTCGTATAATCTTGCGCGCCTAAATTCTTAGAAAAGTTATAATTAAAATCGCTCGTCCATTCCGACCCCACAGTATCCATTTTATATTTTGTTGCAAAGCCTTGATTGAGGAAAAAATTGCGGGTATCATTATTCACTCCATTCTCATTTTTACTAAGCAGGCTTTCGGAAGGCGTACTTTTTATGGTACTTTGGGTAAAAGTTTCATTATTATTGGCAGAATAACTCAATCGTCCATCATAGTTTAAAGTCCATTTTTCTTTGAACTCACGACCCAAACCAAAGCCTGATGAAATGGCATTAGACGGAGTCGTGGAATAAGAATATTGGTTTAATAGACTGTTAGTCAATGTTCTATCATTATAAATTTTATTAAAATTGTTTGATTTATTAAAATTGACATTAAAAAAAGATGTTCGCTCGCCATCATTATTATTGATACTAAAACCTAAGAATTGATTGCCATAAACGCCTTGATTCATACCTGTATTCACACTCCCTGTAACACCTATTTTGACCCCTTTTTTCAAGACAATATTGACCAGACCACCGCTGCCGCTGGCATCGTATTTGGCAGAAGGCGTGCGCAAAATCTCTATTTTTTCGATACTACTGGGCGGCAAAACCCGCAACAAAGCGGCAATATCGGCATTACTCATGCGTTGCTCTCGACCATTGAT